>JBEKRJ010000380.1:0-5317 GCA_049518835.1 Solirubrobacteraceae bacterium | reverse complement strand
ACCGTCCGTCCCGGCTCCCAATCTGACCGCGAGGACGAGAACCACGATCATATTCATATTCAATATTCAGGAGCACGAACATATCCCAGGCCGGAAGACGACGCACCTCGGCTTGCGTCGAGACGTGCATCGACCGGACGAGCGCTTTCGCCGTGCGGGCGCCCACTGACCCGATGACTGCTACGGCGATACCTCGATAGTTGCGTGCGCCCGACGTCGAGCGGGCAAGCAGGCCGCAGCGGCGTCCGGTGCCGACGGGCTCTCCGTCGGCAGATCGCGGATTCTGCACGCCCCTCCTTCTTGGGAGGCGGTCAGCGGCGTGAGCTCGAGCTCTGGGCCGGAGTGGATGCCTGATCGTGGGATGACACCGCCGACGTTGACAGCCAAGAATAGGGACATGCTTCGGCTCGGTCCCGCGGGCTGGTGAGCGGGATGGCTTTCGGCCACGATCGCCCGGGTCGGCTACCCGTCGCCACGGAGCTGACTGGGGCGGGCCAGATGCGACGCGAGAAGGTGTCACGCGTGCTGCTGCCACTCGGGTTCGTCAACTCCTTCCGGCTGCTGATCACACGGGCAGGTGCCGGGCGGGCGGGATTGCGGACGGATCCAGCTGACGCGGCCCCGCCGCGGGGGTGGTTCCCGGATTCAGCCATCCCGGGCCACGCCGCGGCTTCGGCCCCCGCCCGCGTCACGAGTATTCCCGCCACGCTGACCAACGTATTCGATGGGTCAGAGGTTGGATCCTGCTCGTGTTGCTGTGGTCGGTGCGTTCAGTTGAATATCCGGCGGCGCGGCCAAGTCACCGCGCGCGCCACCCTACTTGTTCGACACGAAGGCCCGGCCACCTTCACCGCCTGGCCTCACGCGGCCCGGGATCGCAACCCCGGATATCACAGCTTTCGGCGAGCAGCGCGGCCCGCGGCCTATCTGCCCAATCGGCTCGCGGACTCGGGAGCCCTTCCCGCTGTCGGCGTGCGTGCCGGACGGGCGGTCGCGTTGTCGCCTTATGTGCTGTCGTGTCGTGAACGACGCCGATGGCGCTGGGATTGACGTCGTTCGCATGTGAAATGTGATCCACGTGGGTGTCGCGCTCGAAGGGTGGGGTCGCTCCCGGCCAGCGTCAGCGTTGGCGCATCAAAACGGTGCCCATGCTCGTATGGAGACGCGGCCGTCGCTCAGCGGAGGGTGTGGCGGAGGCAGCCAGCTTGCTTCTTCCACGAGACAAGGCTAAGGCTACGTCAACTCCCGGCCCCGAGATTCCCAACTTGAGTCCGCGGGGACGAAGGTTTGCCAGCGATCTCCGCGCCAGCGCTAACCGGCTGCGTAACCGGCTCGGCCGCCCGATCAGCGGGAGGGCTCGGACTCAACCATGTGATTGCTGAGAGCGTGCGATCGTCGATGGCAACGCGACGCTTTCTGCTGGCTCGTAAGGTGAGCGCATGTCCGATGTCGATAAGTATCAGCAAGCACAAGAAGAAGCCGCCCAGCGCCGCGAGGAGGCCGCCGGCGTGGAGCGCGAGCGTCGGCTCGCCGAGTTGCGCTCCGCGCCGGTGGCCGGCACTGCCGGAAAGCCCCACCGGATCGTCGAAGCCAAGCTCGACCAGGTCAGCACGATGATCAACATGCGCAGCGGCGATCTGTGCGATATCCACGAGCTGGCGATCTCCATCCTAGAGACGGGTCTGCGTCACCCGCCGCTGGTCCGCACCACCGATAACGAGCAGCAGCCGTATGAGTATGAGGTGATGGCCGGCCGCCGACGGCTGGCGGCCATGGGCATGGTCGACAGCGTCTCTGAGCAGCCGCGGACCTGGCGCTTTGACTGCATCGACGGCGTCTCCAAGCGCGAGGCGCTCACTATGCAGTTCGCCGAGAACTTCCACCAGGCCAAGCCCGAGCCGATCCAGTTCGCCCGCACGGTGCGTGCGATCATGCGCGAGGATCCCGAGCTGACCGCCGCTGACGTGTCGCGGCTAGTGGGCGCGCCCGCCGCCTGGACGCAGAAGGCGCTACGGATGCTCAACCTCCCCGAGGAGATCGTGGAGAGGATCGAGAGTGGCGACCTGTCGTTCACCAACGCCGACTTCGTCCGCCGCGGCATCGCCAAGGGCGCGATCTCCGAAGCGGAAGCCACCGAGCTCGTCGAAAAGCATGTCTCCGGCCAGCTCTCCTCCACCGAACTGAAGTTCGGGGCCGGCTACGTGCCGCCGCCGCCACCCGACTACGAGGAGCGCTCCAGCGCGCTCGACGAAGCACGCTGGGCTGCGGAGCGCGGCGAGAACAACGACGCCTACTCCGAGGAGGACAAGCGCGACGGCTGGGACAAGGAGAAGCTGCAGGACGAACCGTCCTACTCCTCAAACGTCACCAACCGCGAACGCCAACGCGGGCACGAGGGCGAGCAGGAGGTCAGCCACGCACAGCTTGACGCCTACCTGTTGGGCCGGGTGCTGGCACGGATGGCTCCGCAGCCGTTACTGGCCGACCTGGGCATCGACCGGGACCGTGTCTACCTGTGGGCGCAGAAGCTGCCCGACGCCGACCGTCTCGGCCGGCTGCGCCAGGTCGCACTCGCCATGCTCGCCGTGGACCCCGAGCCGCCCCTTGAGATCTTCGGCCAGCAGACGGCTCAGGCCGCCTGACAACGGTCGCGCTCCTCACAGGCCGTACCTTCATGTGCGCAGAGCGTTTCGTTGGGTTGTGACCGTGGCCAGTGCCGACGGCGCGAGCGCCGCGACCTCCGCCGACCAGTACTCCTACCTCAGTGCGCTGGCGTGTGCCGCCGCGCCGTCGATCACGACGCAGCCGTCTGGTCAGACGTGACGGCACCGGCGGGCGCGTCGTTTACGGCGGCGGCGTCGAACACGGATTCTGCCTGCACGACGCTGACGGTTCAGTGGGAGGTGTCGCTCGAGGTGGGTTTGACGTGGTCTCCTGATACAACGGACGGCGGTAGCATGACTGACACGTTGACTGTGAGCCCGACTTCGTTGTCGGAGTCCGGCGATGAGCACGAGGCGGTGTTCACGAACGCGTTCGGCTCGACCACGACGACGACCGGCGACGTCGATGTCAGGTAACAAGTACCGGGCCGTATTCACCAACCAGTTCGGCTCGGCTAACGCGACCGCGGCGGCCGTGCAGGTCATCGCCGCGAGCAGGCCCACGATCACCAAGCAGCCGATGAGTCAGGCAGTGCCAAACGGGTTGACAGCGACGTTTACGGCGGTCGCATCGGGATCGGGAACACCAACGCCAACCGTGCAATGGCAGGGGTCGACCAACGGCCGAGAGACGTTTACGGACGTCTCTCGTGCGACCTCGACGACGCTGACGTTGACCACCGCCTACGCGATGAACGACAACCTGGACCGGGCCGTGTTCACCAATCAGGCAGGTCGGCCAGGACAGACGCGGCGCGGCTGACCGTGACCTTGCCGTCGGGCACGCCGACGGTCACGGCGCTCGGTCCCAACCATGGCAGAGCCGGCACGATCGTGTTTATCGTCGGCATCGGCTTCGGGGCCGTGAGGACGCTGGTTTCGCCTGCGCTGGCGGCGATAGTCGCAGGAGCTAGCGGAAGGGCGCCGAAGGTCGGCGTCGCGTATACCGACGTCGACCAGTTTGGAGTTTGGAGGTGGCGTTCGTGATCGCCGATCTCGGCAAGCGGGCGCCGGCAGCTCAGGCCAAACGCATGTGGCTGACGGCATCGGTCGTCCAAGACGCCGAGGTCGCGCTAGGCGACGGCAACAGCGCTCGCGCGGCATGACGTCCCTCCAGAGGGGCTGCACCATTCTTCATTGGCCCGCGGCGGGCCGACGCTGCCGGTGGTTCGCGGTCGGGTGCTGTGGGTGCGGCGTCGAGGTGCTTGTCAGGCCGTGTCGGAGTCCGCGCACGCCGTGGCCGGGAGCTGGCCGCCAGCCGCGCGGATCAGGAGCGCGTGCAGTGTGCACCGCTCTTCGGCGGTCAGTGCGCCGAGCACCTTGTCCTCGACGGCGGCGAGGCGCCGCTCGGCCGCCTGCAAGGTCGTCAGTCCTTCGGAGGCGAGCTCGACGATGTGGCGGCGGCGATCGTCGGGGTCGCGCCGACGCGTGACTAGGCCGCGCGATTCGAGGTCGTTGAGGAGCCCGACGAGGTTGCTCGGATCGAGTCGAAGCGCCTCCGCGAGCGCTTGCTGAGTGGCGGCGCCGTGATCGCGCAGGAGCGTCAGCCCAACGAGGTGCCGCGGTCGCAGCCCGTCCGGATCGCGCGCCGCTTCCGCCTCGCGTCGCGCCACTCGCGAGAGGTGATCAAGCAGCGCGAGCGACTGATGAGTCGGAGCTGCGGTTTGAACCGGCGATGCCACATTACCCATAGTAGATGGCTTGCCAACGCTCGATGCTGCACAAATGCTTTGTGCTAGAAATATTATCTATGCCACACCTCCTACATATCGACTCCTCGCTGCGGACCGACGCGTCGCGCAGCCGCAAGCTCTCCGCCTACTACGCCGACGCGTGGCGCGCTGCCAACCCGGACGGAACCGTCACCTACCGTGACCTTTCCGCCGACCCGCTGCCGCACCTCGACGGGGTTGCGTTCACGGCCAACTTCGTGCTCGACGAACGGCGCACCCCTGAGCAGCGCGCGGCGCGCGAGCTCACCGATGTGATCGTCGGCGAAGTTCTCGCCGCCGACGCGATCGTGATTGTCGTGGGCCTCTACAACTTTGGCGTCCCGAGTACGGTCAAGGCGTGGTTTGCCCGGATCGTCGTCCCTGGCGTCACACTCGGCGACGACGGCGGCACGCTCGGGGGTCGCACGCTCGTCTTCACCACCGCCGCCGGCGGCGGCTATGGGCCTGGGACGCCTCGTGAGGGGTGGGACCATCGTGAGCCGTGGCTGCGCCACGCCTTCGAGCGGCTCGGCGTCAGCGACCCCGTGTTCATCGGCGCCGAGCTGACCCTGGCGCGCGAGAGCCCGAAGATGATCCCGCTCGACCTTGGCGCCGCCGAGGACCAGAGCCTCGCCGACGCGCACGCCGCGATCGACGCGCTGTTCGCGCCTGCCGGCGTACCCGCCTGAACTCCCACCAACCACGACCGGAACGAAAAGATGACCACCGCGGCGCAGAGCCCCGCGGTCACCAACGGGCTTACTTCTTCTTTCGTACCTGACCCTCCGATGCTGCCCCACAGCGGCGCCACCATGCCGGAGATCGACGGCGCTCAACAGACCACGAACGCGACCCCGTCCAGCTCACAGGCAGCGACAACTCGCGTCCTGCGACCAGAGGTGGCTGCTGACAGCTGGCAACCGAACCTGCGAGGCGTCGGCC
>JBEKRJ010000379.1:0-5325 GCA_049518835.1 Solirubrobacteraceae bacterium | reverse complement strand
GGACGTTGTGGTTTGCCGTCAAGGACGTCGCCTCCGGTCACGTCCTTCCCGCGGCGACGCGCGAGGCCGACCGCGGGCGCTTAGACCTTGCTGTACTCAGGCAGCCACGAGCCATCGTCGCTGCGCCGAAAGTCGCCAAACAGGATCGGCGCCTCGGCGAGCATCAACCGGGCGACCTCGTCGAACACCGTTCGCAGTTCCTCCTCGGCACCCGGGGATGTCCTCATCTCGATCACGTGGCGCAGAGTGCGGACGTTCGCTGTCCAGATGATGTCCGTACTGAGCCCGATTGGCGCCAGGCGGCGCAGAGCTGACGTGACCTCCTTCTTGACGTCGAACGGGACGCCGTCCTGATCGAGGCCGAGCGCTTGCGCCGCGTTGAGCTGAAACTCCTCGAGGCGCTCGACGAGCTCAACGACCTGGTCGCGGACCGGCTCCAAGGCTGCTGGCACGCGGAAGCCGATGTCGGTCAGCCGGACGTAGCGAAGGCTCTCCTGGCTGAAGGCGGACCCGGCCCGGTGGCGCACGAGCTCGTGGGTGAAGACACGCGAGACGTTCCGAAGTGCGAACGTGAAGTTCGCGTGCTCAAGGACGCTGCCGTGCAGGCTGCTGAGCAAGTTGCGCAGATACTCGCGCTGGTCCTCGCGGATCCGTGCCACGTTCGGGTTGAGCCCGGGTTCCCAGCTTCGGTAGCAGACCCGCCCGCAGAACTCGATCAGGAGCTCGGCGTCGTTGATCTCCTCGCTGCCGTCGGCGCACCGGCGCTGGAGCCAGGACGCGCCGCCGACTGAGTCCAGATAGTTGCGTACTGCCGCCAAGTCGATCGACGGGCGGGCGATCAGAAACACGGTGGGGTTGGTTTCCCGCATGGAGGAGAGTGTGGCGCTGCGCTCGTGGGCCGCTGTCGGTGGAGTCATGGCCGCAATCGTTGCGAGCGGCTCGGACAGAAGGCGCGCCGATCGCCGCGGCACGCCGCAACGCGTTGCGGCTTTCCCCGGGCGCAATGGGTGAAAGCCACCGTGTTGGCCGTTGGCGGGGATGTCGATGCTGACCGCATGATGGGACCGCTCGCATTTGTCAACTGGCGCGTCGTCAACGAGAACTTCTGCATGCTGATGTGGGTGCTCGCCGCGATCCTCGCGGTCGTGGTGGTGCTGCATCTGGGCGGCACCTCGGGCGACGTGCACCACGCGGCTGGCGTCGTCGGCCGCTGAGCGCTGGCCCCCCGTCCGCGGCCCGCCCCGCCGCGCTCGTGACCCGCGGAGCGCTGCCTTGCCGCCTCGCCGAGTACCCGCCGGCGATCAGGTGGCGATCAGAACAGGCCGCTGATCGCGTGACCGGCGTTCGCCGCGACGTGGAACAGCGGCGATGGGACGATGCCGAAGAACACGGCTGCGGCGCTGAACACGAGCGCGACCAGCACGACCTCGGGGAACGGGACCGCCCGTGCCGGAGGCGGCCAGCCACCCCCCGCGTCACCCGCCCCGCCCGCGCCAGGGCCGGCCGCGTCACCCGCCCCGCCCGCCCCGTCTGCCTCCTGCGACCCGCCGGCAATCGGCGCGTACGCGCGGGCGACCGCCACCGTTTCCGCGCCGGCGCCCATCCAGATCGCGGCGACGACGCGCAGGTAGTAGCCGAGCGAGATCATCGAGCCGATCACGAGCACGATCGCCAGCCACGTGTAGTCGCCGCTGACGAGCGCATGAATCAGCTGGAACTTGCCGATGAAGCCGACCGTGCCGGGGATCCCGGCGAGCGCCAGCATCGCGATCGTCATCGGCCACGCAAGCCACGGCTGCCGGCGCCCGAGCCCCGCCAGCACCGCGATGTCGTCGCTGCCGAACTCGTCCTCCTGAGCGGCGATCACCGCGAACGCGGCGATGTTCATGACCAGGTAGAAGGCGAGGTAGAGGACCGTCGCCTGGATCCCGAGCTGGCTGCCGACGACCACGCCGCCGAGCATGTAGCCCGCCTGGCCGACGCCCGAGTAGCCGAGCATCCGCTTCAGCGACGACTGACCGAGCGCGCCGACGTTGCCGACCACGATCGTGATCGCCGCGATCGCGGCGACCAGCGGTGCCCAGGTGTTCTGGGCGCCGATTGCGGCGACGTCGAAGAAGCGCAGGAAGACGCCCAGCGCCGCCGCCTTGGTGGCGGTCGCCATGAACGCGGTGATCGGCGTCGGCGCCCCCTCGTACACGTCTGGTGTCCATTGGTGAAACGGCGCCACCGACGCCTTGAACGCGAGCCCGACGGTCACCAGTCCGAGGCCGGTGAGCAGCAGCGGGTCGCCGAGGATCCCCCCCGACAGCTTCCCCTGCGAGACGGCGGCGCCGATCGTCGCGAAGTCGGTCGAGCCGGTCGCGCCGTAGACCAGCGCCAGCCCGTAGACGAGCGTCGCCGAGCCGACCGAGCCGATCACCAGGTACTTGAGCCCTGACTCGAGCGAGGGCTCGCGACGAAAGTCCGCGGCGCACAGCACGTACAGCGGGATCGAGAGCAGCTCGATGCCGATGAACAGGGTGACGAGGTTTTGCGCCGACACGAGCACCGCCATCCCGAGCACGCTGAACAGCAGCAGCGCGTGGTACTCGCCCTGGCCGGCCGCGCGCGCCGCGTGGGCTCGCAGGGAGAGGATCACCGCGGCGATCGCGGACACGCCGATGATCAGGTCGAGCACCAGCGCCAGATCGTCGACCGCCAGCGACGCGGAGCTGCAGTTGCTTGCCGCGACGACGCAGAGCCCGCCCTTGCCGGCGCCGTGATGGTGAAAGATCGCGACCTCCGCCGCCCCCGCGCCGGCGAGCGTCAGCAGCGTCAGCAGTGGCACGACCCGCTCGCGGGCGACCGGGCTGCTCAACAGGCCCAGCAGCAGCACGATCAGCCCGCCGGCCGTGAGCACGACGAACGGCGACAGCGCCCCCCAGTCGATGTACGGGCCGGCAATGTGGTGGGCGGCCGCGGCGGCGATGCTCAGCGTCGTCATCGCAACGCCACCCGCAGCGGTTGCTGGCTTGCCGGTTCAGTCGACTTGAGCGTCGGCTCGGTGCGCTTGAGCACGAACTGCGGATACAGCGCGAGCGCGAAGATCACGGCGACGAGCGGCACGATCGCGACCGCGTCGGCGAGCCCGATCTCGCGCGAGCTGACGTGCGGCCCAACCCGGTTGTGCATCGAGCCGATGAACACCCGCAGGGCGTACACGGCCGCGCCGACGACGCCGGCGGTCGCGATGATCGCGATTGGAAGCTTGGACTGAAACACGCCGAGCAGGATCATGAACTCGCCGACGAAGTTCGACGACCCCGGCATCGCCAGGTTCGCGAGCGTGACGATCAAGAACAGGGTCGCGAGCACGGGGGCGCGGAATGCGATTCCGCCCATGTCGCGGATCGCCTCAGACCCGCCCGAGCGGGCCGCGAGCGCGGCGACGATGAAGAACAGCGGTGCGGTCACCAGACCGTGGTTGACCATCTGCAGCAGCGCGCCCTGGCCGCCGGTCGACCGCAGCGAGAAGATCCCGAGCGTGATGAACCCCAACTGCGCGACGCTCGAGTAGGCCACCACGAGCCGCGCATCGCCGGTCGTGAACGCAAGCGACGTCGCCCACAGGATCGTGCTGAGCGCGATCAGCAGCATCAGCGTCTGGTAGTGGACGGCGGCGAACGGGAACAGCGGCAGCACGATCCTCAAGAAGCCGTAGGCGGCCACCTTCGAGACGACCCCGGAGAACACCGCGACGGCCGGGATCGGCATCGACTTGTAGCCCTCGGGCAGCCAGCCGTGGAACGGGACCAGCGGCATCTTGACCAGGAACGCAGCCGCGAAGCAGAGGAAGATCCATTCCTGCGAGGCGTGCGAGAGCGGCAGCGCGCGCAGCGACGACAGCGCGAAGTCGAGGTTCGTGCCGTGCTGGGAGGCGGCCAGCACGCCGGTGGCGATCGCCGCCGCGAGCATGAAGAACGAGCCGATCAGCGTGTAGATCACGAGCTTGGTCGTCGCGCGCACGCGCTCGCCGCTGCCCCACATCCCGACCAGGAAGTAGAACGGGATCAGCATCAGGTCAAAGAAGGCGACGAACAGCGCCAGGTCCTGCGCGCAGAAGGCGCCGAGCACCGCGCTCTGCGCGAGCCCGAAATGGAAGTAGAACACGCGCGGGCGATCCCAGTCGCGGAACGACGCGTACACGAGCGCGGCGCTGAACAGCACGCAGGCGAGCATCACGAGCGCGACGTTGAGCCCGTCGAGGCCGAGCTTGTAGTGGATCCCGAGCGCGGAGATCCAAACCTTGTCGGTCACGAACTGCAGCCCGGCGCGGCCGAGCTTGAAGCGCGCCAGGAACGAGATCCCGATCCCGAGCGTGACCAGGCTGCCCAGCGCGGCGGCGCGGCCGATCAGCGCTCGCGGCGCCAGCCCGGCGAGCAACGCGATCACGGCCGGCAGCCAGATCAGGATCGACAGCGTCATCGGCGCAACTCACAACGGGCGAGGAAGCGGGCGGGCATCGGCTATGAGCTCGAGATCAGGAAATAGAGGGCAACGCCGAACAGGCCGACGACCATCAATGCGGCGTAGTAACGCAGAAAGCCGGTCTGCGCGCGGCGCACGGCGGCGGACCCGGCGCGGACGATCCCGAGCGCGCCCCCGGTGACGCCGCCGCCGATCACGATCCGCTCAAGCAGCGACTCCGCCACGCGTCCGAACCACAGCGCGGGGCGGACGATCACGTAGTCGATCAGCTCGTCGAAGTACCACTTGTTGAGCAGGAAACGGTGCAGCAACGCGAACCGTTGCTGCAGCGCCGGCGCGGTGCCGACCCTCGCGACCCACACCCGGTAGGCGGTCGTGATCCCGCCGATCGCGATCACGGCTCCGATCACGAGCCCGATCCAGGCCGACGAGGTCGAGGGCTCGGACCGCGCGAGGTGCGAGTCGGCGAACGTCGTCGACAGGAACCGCTCGACGCCCGAGTCGATGCCCGGGATCTGGATCAGCCCGCCGACCAGCGCGAGCAGCGCCAGCATCCCCATCGCGACCCGCATCGGCAGCTCCCGCTCGGCGATGAAGTGTCCTGGGCCGGGGAAGCCGACGTCGGTGTCCTCCTGCTCGCCGGTCAGCGGGTTGCGGGGCACCTCGGCGTGGGCGAGGTGGCCGTGCTCGAGCTCCAGCGCCTCTGCGCACGGCTCGCCCCAGAACGCGCGGAAGATCATCCTGAACGTGTAGATGCCGGTCAGCAGCGCGCCGACGTAGCCGAGGATGCCGAGGATCTCGAAGCCGCCGCCGCGGTGGTCCAGGAACGCGATGATGTCGTCCTTCGACAGCCAG
>JBEKRJ010000378.1:0-10097 GCA_049518835.1 Solirubrobacteraceae bacterium | reverse complement strand
CGCGCACTGATCTTCCGCCACTGGCACCTCGGTGTGCTGGCACTCCTGCTGGTCGCGATCGTGTCGGTGACCAACCAGGCCGGGCCGCTGCTGATCGAGTACGCGATCAACCACGGGATGCTCCCGCGCCATCACAGCGTCGCCACGATCCTCGTCGCGGGCGCGCTGTTCCTACTGGCTGTCGCGATCACCGCCACCGCCCAGCGCTCGCAGACGCGCGTCACCGGGCGGCTCGCGGCGCGGGTGATGAACGATCTGCGCGTGCGCGTGTTCACGCACCTCCAGCGGCTCGGACTCGACCGGATCGTGGTGATCGACCGAGGCCGGATCCTCGAGGTCGGCTCCCACGAAGAGCTGCTGGCGCGGGGTGGCCGTCACGGCGAGATCTATGCCACCTGGACGAGCCACATGAAGCTCGCTGCGTAACGCGCGCACCGCGCTTCGAGCTACCGTGGCGTGTCGCCTCGGGCAATCCCGAGCCGGGCCTGACTAGTCCGGACTCGTAGGCGACGATCACCGCTTGGGTGCGGTCGCGGAGGTCGAGCTTGTTGAGGATGCGGCTGACGTGCGTCTTGACCGTCTCTTCCGCGACCACCAGCTCGCCGGGGATGCCGGCGTTCCTCAGCCCCGTGGCCAGTAGTCTCAGGACCTCGGTCTCGCGCGGGGTGAGCTCGCCGGGCGCCGGCGTAGGCTTGGCGGGAGCGCGCGGTCGCTGCGCGAACTCGCTGATCAGCCGCCGCGTGACGGTCGGGGCGAGCAGCGCCTCACCTGCCGGAAGTCCCACCGGCATTGTGGTCGCGGCCGCGACCACGCAGAGGACCAGCGCGCGCTGCACACTGACTCCTTCGGCCGCGGAGCGAACGGCTGACTCGGTAACGGCGATCAGCGCCAGGCCGATGGCAGCAAGAAGGCGATCGGTCACCAGCGCGCGGACCCGGCGGGTCACTGGTCGCTGCTGCCAGGCGGCTGCTTCGAGCACCCATGTGAGCGGACACGGCCTGAGTGAGTCCGCCATCTCGTCATGGCGGGCTGGTGGACGAGGCCGTGACGGGCGACAGCGCCTGATACAGCGCCGATCGGTCGACGTCGACGATCGAAGTCCGGCCCGTGAGCGCCAGCGCCACGTCGAGATCCGCCTTGATCACTCCGAGGCCGACCGGGGCCATGATGACGGGCAGCGCCAGCCGCTGCCCCAGCACCTCGACCGCCTGATCGCGGACGGAGACATCGTGCATCACGACCTGGCGCAGCAGAACTTCCTCGAGATCGCGCACGTTGGCGCGCATCGTCGTCTCCTCGTACGCGCCGCCGTCGATGTAGTCAAACAGCTGACGCGGGAGGCGGCGGCGGGCGAGCGCACGGTAATCGAGCACCGTGGCGGGGGCGAGCTGCAGCGGGCGATCCGCGCGGAACGGCATCCGATCTGACCCTAGCTGGACGCGCGCGCCTGTGCCTCGATTTCGCGCGCAGCCAGCGCCTTGATCGCGAGTCAGTCAGGCGGCTGTGCGGCGTTGGAACAGGCGTGATGCGACTGCGCTGGAGAGGGCGAGGATGCAGATGCACCAGGCGACGGCGGTGACCGCTTCGTGGGCCGTGCTCGCGCCGGTGGATGTGTGCCCCATCCACAGTCCGCGCATTGTCTCGATGATCGGCGTGAACGGCTGGCGCTGGGCGAACGCACGCAGTACGGCGGGCATCGTGCGCGCGGGGACGAACGCGGTGCTGACGTAGGGCACGAACATGAGCACCATTGAGAACGAGCTGGCCGCTTCCGGTGTGCGTGCGAGCAGTCCGACCCCGGCGGCGAGCCAGGACAAGGCGACGATCAGGAGCACGATCATCGCGGCGCCGGCGACCCAGTCGAGCGCCGAGCCAGGTGGGCGCCAGCCAACGAGGAGTCCGACGGCGATCACCAGGGTGGTGGCGACGAGGTTGCGGGCCAGGCTGGCGACGACGTGGCCGATGAGGACTGACGAGCCGGCGATTGGCATTGACCGGAACCGGTCGACGATGCCGTTGGTCATGTCGGTGGCGACCGCGACCGCGGTCGTGCCGGCACCGAACCCGGCGCACAGCACGATCAGCCCGGGAACGACGTAGTCGACGTACTTGCCGGTCGTTTTGATGGCGCCCCCGAACACGTACACGAACAGCAGCATCAAGATGACCGGCAGCATCAGTGCGGTGAAGAACGCCTCATGATCGCGCAATGACCGCCGTAGATTGCGGACGATCATGACCTGTGAGTCGTTGAGCGCGTCAGTCAGAGTCATCGGGCAATCTCCTTCGAGCGGAGGTGGGTGGGTCGGCTGTCGCTGGTGAGCGCCAGGAGCACGTCGTCGAGGGTCGGGCGGTAGGTCGAGACCTTGGCCGCGGGTGTCCCGGCGTCATCGAGCCGGCCGAGCATCCTGAGGACCTCGTCGGCCGTGCCGCCCGTGGCGACGTCGATCGTGCGCAAGCCCTGGTTGGTGCGTGCAGGGTGCAGGCGCCCGAGGGCACGTTGGTAGATGTTGGGGTCGGCAAACTGGAGCCGCACGATCTCCGTACCGAGGCTGGCTTTGAGCTGCTCCGGCGCACCGCGGGCAACGATGTGACCGTGGTCGAGCACTGCGACGGTGTCGGCGAGCTCGTCTGCCTCCTCGAGATACTGGGTGGTCAGCAGGACAGTGACGCCCTCTTCGACGAGTCGGCGCACCGTGCTCCAGAGCTGCTCGCGGCTGCGCGGGTCAAGCCCAGCCGTCGGCTCGTCGAGGAACAGCAGCTGAGGTCGCTCGATCATGCTGATCGCCAGATCCAGCCGGCGCTTCATGCCCCCGGAGTAGGTCTTGACGCGCCGGTCGCAAGCGTCGATCAGATCGAACTCAGAGAGCAGCGCCTGGGCCCGAATCCGGGCCTCACGCCGGGGCAGACGCAACAGCTGGCCCATCATCTCGAGGTTTTCCCGGCCGGTCAGCACGTCGTCAACGGCGGTGTATTGGCCAGTCAGGCTGATCGAGCGCTTCACGCCAATGGGGTCACTGATCAGGTCGTGGCCGGCGATCGTCGCCGTGCCGGCATCGGGACGGACCAGGGTGGCGAGGATGCGCACGATCGTCGTCTTGCCTGCCCCGTTGGGGCCGAGCAGCGCCAAGACGGAGCCGGTTTCGAGCGCGAGCTCGACACGGTCGAGCACAATCTGGTCTCCGAACGACTTGCAGATGCCCTGAGCAATAACTGTATGTGGCATACACGCAACTGTATACCTTGCACACAGTTATTGTCAAGCGACTGATCAAACGAAGCGATGCGATCCGAACACACGCCACCCCTGCCGCCGGGCCTGGACCGGTTGTGGGGCCGGCGCGGCGGCGGCACCCGCGGCCCAAAGCCCGGCTTGTCGATCGACGCGATCGTCGAGACCGCTGTATCGATCGCCGACGCCGAAGGGCTCGACGCCGTCTCGATGGCGCGCGTCGCAAAACAGCTTGGCTTTACCACGATGTCGCTGTACCGCCACGTCACCAGCAAAGACGAGCTGCTGCAGCTGATGTGGAACGCAAGCGCCCAGGGCGCCGAGGAGCTAGCGCTGGAGGGCGACGGCTGGCGGGCGAGGCTCCGAAACTGGGCGCTCGTCCAGCGAGCGACGCTCGACCGTCATCCCTGGATCACCCAAATGCCGATCGCCGCTCCCCCGATGGCGCCAAACTCACTGACGTTCGTCGAGAAGGGACTCGAGGCGCTCGACACGAGCGGCCTGGCCGACGCCGACAAGCTCCGTGTGATCGGCCTAATCAGCTCGTACACCCTCAGCGAAGCCCGGATGGCACACGACGCCGCCCGCGCCGCGCAGCACCAAACGATCCCGACCGACGGCGGCGCACCGGCCCCGAGCTGGACGTTCGAAGCACTCTTGCGAGAGCTCGTCGACCAACCCACCTACCCGCGACTACACCAGATCGCCTGGTCGGCGGAGATCGGCGAGAACCCGTCCGGCTTTGACGAGCAGGAGGAGTATCAGTTCGGCCTCGACCGCATACTCGACGGCGTCCAGGCCCTGATCAGCAGGCCGTAACGTTGTTCCAGAATCCGCCACCCGGTGGGACCTTGGAGCCGAGCAGGCCCACACCGGGCACGACATCGCGGACATCGGCGACGTTGTCATCAATCGACAGCGTCAGCCGTCCTGAGACACGGGGGCTCGGGTCCCAGTGCTAGCAGGTCCGCAGCGGAGCCGTCATCGATCGGCGCCTGCCTGAACGACCCAGATGTGGTTGCCGTCGGGGTCTACGATCGAGAACATCCGCGGAACCGGGCCCTCGCCGCCCATCGGCTCGGTGGTCGTGACGCCGTCGATCGCAGTGACACGAGCATATTCGGCGTTGACATCTGGAGCCTCGACGCCGATCGCGCTACCACCCGGCTGCCATTCGCCCATCGGCGGGTTGAGAGCCAGACGGGCGGTCGACCCAGGCGGCGCGACCTCGACCCAGCGGTTCCCGCCCTCGTCGCCGAACCCGACGTCTGCCCGCAGCTCCCAGCCGAGGGTCTGTGTGTAGTAATCGATGGCCGCGTCCTGGCTGGCGATCGTGAACATCGCCACGCCGATGTTCGAGACGGTAGTGGAGGACTGCGTTGGATTGGTCATGTGCGTGAAGACTGGCACGCAGCGACGATCTCATCGCGCGGGCCCCCTTAATAGGACCCGACCTCGTGGTAGAGCCTGATGACCATGTTCGCCGTGCCGTGCAGGTGGTGCAGGGTCTCGCGAACGTCGGGCAGCTGCTCGAGGCGCTAAACATCTCATCGAGACGCCGAACGGCGACGGCTTCCTCTGCGGGATCGACCTCCCACACATGGACGAGTACTGGGCTCTCGTTCATCGACACGCCTCGCTTTCGGGCTTGACAGCAGCCGGATTCTCGTTCCGGGCGGATTAGCGCTCGATCATATTTCGCTTCAGCACTCGCCAGCGTCGAGTTTGGCGACGACCAAGCCGTCGCTGAGGTCAAGTATTCCGGCGACAGCAAGGTTGTCACCGTCCGCTCGTGCTGGCAGGACGTCGACGGTCGTCCAATGATCGTCGACGCCGGGCTCGTCGACTAGTGCACAAAGTTCGAACGAAGCGCCCACGCTCCCGCTAGTAGCTGCGCGGCTGGAGGGACACGACCCGCCAGTCTCCCCCGTGAGGATGAGCGGCGATTCGGCGCTACGGAGGATGCGGTTGGTCGCCAGCGCAACTACCCTGCGGTCGTGAACCGCCTCACAACCCAGCGCGTGCGCGACGCCCCGGCACACAGGAGTCCCACGAGCGCGGCGGTTGCGAACCGACCGATCACGACCGCGCTCGGGTGGCGCCTGCCGTCTTGGCTGCTCGACTACGGCCCGGTCGTGCTGATCGTGCTCGTTGGCCTGGTCGGGGTCGCCAAGCACGCGCAGGGATCCGGCATCGCCGATCGGGCGCCGGTGCTGCTCGTCACGGTCATCGTGATTGCGGTCGCGCTGGCGCTGCGCCACGGCGCGCCGGTGGCCGTGCTCGGACTCGTGTTGGCGATCTCGCTGGGCATCAACGTCAACCGGATCGCGATCCTCGCGGTCTTGTTCGCGCTGTTCACGGTCGCGGAGTACAGCGGCCGAGCGACCGTCGTCGGCGCGGCGGCGATGACCGCCGCGGTCCTGCTCGTGACCCCGCCGCTGCACGACGAGTCGTTGCAAGGGCTCGGCCCGATCCTCTCGCGGCTGGTCGCGGTCGGCCTGGCGGTTGCCGTCGGCTTGTACCTCCGCACCCGGGCCGAGTACGTCACGGGGTTGCAGGACCGTGCCGCGCGCCTGGAGCGAGAGCGAGAGCTGCTCGCGCACCAGGCGGTCGCCGACGAGCGTCTGCGGATCGCGCGTGAACTACACGACGTCGTCGCGCACAACGTCTCGCTGATGGTCGTCCAGTCTCAGGCGCTCGCGGCCACCCGCCCGGGGAACCCGTCCGAGCACGAGGCGCTGCACCGGGTGGCCGACCTCGGCCGCGAGGCCCTGTCGGAGATGCATCGGATGCTCGGCGTGCTGCGCCCGGAGAACGGGACGGCGCCCGAGCGCGAGCCCCAGCCTGGCGTACGGGACCTCGAGCGGCTGATCGCGGGTACTCGCGAGACGGGGCTCGACGTGACGCTGTCGGTCACAGGCGCGGCGCGCGAGCTCCCACCAGGCGTTGACCTGTCCGCCTTCCGGATCGTGCAGGAGGCGCTGACAAACGTGATCAGGCACGCCGGCGCCGAGCACGCTGCGGTCAGGCTCAGCTATCTGCCCGGCACGCTCGAGGTTTCGGTGCTCGACGACGGCTGCGGCGGCCCACACTCGCGGTCCAACGGCGCCGGCCGAGGACACGGGCTCGTCGGCATGAGAGAGCGCGTCGCGCTGTTCGGCGGGCGCCTGCACGCCGGCGCACGAACCGACGCGCCGGGCTACTGCGTGATCGCCGCGCTACCGCTGCGCTGACATGGCCAAGCTACGACTGCTGATCGCCGATGACCAGCCGCTGATGCGGGCCGGCTTCCGCGCCGTGCTCGAGGCCACCGGCGAGATGGAGGTTGTGGCGGAGGCCGGCGACGGCGTCGAGGCGGTCGCGGCCGCGCGGGCCGCGCGGCCCGACGTCGTGCTAATGGATATCCGGATGCCCAACCTCGACGGGATCGAGGCGATCCGCCAGCTGCCGGGCCACCGCGTGCTGGTGCTGACGACGTTCGGGCTCGACGAGTACATCGTGGAGGCGCTGCGCGCGGGCGCCAGCGGCTTCATCACGAAGGACGTGCCGACCGAGGAGCTAGTACGCGCCGTGCGCGTCGTCGCGGCCGGCGACGCGTTGCTGACCCCGGCGGTGACGCGACAGCTGCTTGACCGCGTCGCGCGCCGCCTGCCGGCCCCTGTGGGCCGCGGGCCGGAGGCGCTCGCGGAACTGACCGACCGCGAGCGCGAGGTGCTCGAGCTGCTCGCGCGCGGAATGTCGAATGCGGAGATCGCCGCCGCCCTCGTGGTTGGCGAAGCGACGGTCAAGACACACGTCTCCAACGTGCTGATGAAGCTCCGGCTGCGCGACCGCGTGCAGGCGGTCGTGCTCGCATACGAGATCGGACTCGTCGCTCCAGGCGGCCCGCGCTAGCAGCGCGACGCCCGGCCGCGCCCCGCGAGCAGCGACGGGGCTCGCCCCACCCCGCTCCGTCGCGAGGCTGAGATACCGCGCAGAGCTCATCTCTCCGCGGGATCGACCGTTCCGGCGCCAGGCCGACGACAGATAGCAGCCGCGAACCGATGATCCACGACATGAACACCACATCGGACATCATCGAGACGCGAGGGCTGACCAAGCGCTTCGGCGAGCGCGTCGCGGTCGCAGGCCTGGAGCTGTCGGTCCCGCGTGGGTGCGCGTTCGGGTTCCTCGGCCACAACGGCGCCGGCAAGACGACGCTGATCCGGATCCTGCTCGGGCTCACGCGCGCCGACGCCGGCACGATGCGGATCTGCGGGCGCCCGGTTCCGCAGGAGCGCGCGCGGGTGCTGGCGCGAGTCGGCGCGATCGTCGAGGAGCCGCACTTTCACCCGCACCTGACCGGCCGCGAGAACTTGTTCGTGATCGCGGCGGCCCGCGGACCCGAGGCCAACGGCCGGATCGACGGGGCGCTCGCGCGCGTCGGGCTGACCGACCGCGCGGGCGACCGCGTGCGAACGTACTCGCAGGGGATGCGCCAGCGGCTCGGCGTGGCGCGCTGCCTGCTCGCCGACCCGGAGCTGCTGATCCTCGACGAGCCGATGAACGGGCTGGATCCGGGGGGAATCCTCGAGTTCCGCACGATGATCGGGCAGCTGGTAGGCGAAGGCCGCACGGTGTTCCTCTCCTCGCACCTGCTCGACGAGGTCGAGAAGACCTGCCAGGCGGCGGCGGTGATCGACCGCGGGAGCCTGGTCGAGCAAGGGCCGATCGACCAGCTGCTGGGCAGGGGCCCACGCGAGCTGGAGATCGGCTGCGACACGCCGCGGATCGCGCTCGACGTGCTCGACGGCCATCCGGCCGTCACGGTCGCGCGCGAGACCGAGGACGGCGTCCGCGTGATCCTCGCGGGCACGGACGGCGTCGCCTCGATCAACGCGCGACTCGTCGGCGCCGGCGTCGGCGTGTTCAGGCTCGAGCCCGTGCGCGAGTCGCTCGAGCACCGGTTCCTCGAAATCACGTCCAGAGTTGGAGGTCAGGCATGACGTCCGCGATCGTGCGTCAGATGCTCGCCGCCGAGGTCTTGAAGCTGCGCCGCAACCGCGCGCTGGTCGTGCTGTCGCTGCTGCTCTCGGTCGGGCTGCTGGTGATCTTCTTCGGCTACAACGCGATCCAGCACGCGTCGAATCCTGCGCAGTACGCGCCCGCCGGTGGGCTGAACCAGTTCACCCGCGCGGTTCGCGTGCTGGGGCTGTTCTTCGGCTCGCTGGCCGCGATCCTGGTCGGCACCGAGGCCGGGACGGCCGACCTGGCGAGCGGCGTGTTCCGCGACCTCGTCGCCACCGGGCGCTCGCGGCTGGCGCTGTTCTTTGTCCGCGCGCCCGCGGCGATCGCGGTCACGGTGATCTGCACCGGCGCGGGGTTCCTGCTGACGCTCGTGTGCACGTTCCTGTTCTCGGGTGGCTTGCCGACGCCGACGATCTCGCAGATCCTCGAGGCCGCGGGCTGGATCATCCTTGCGAACGCGATCCTCGCGGCACTGGCCGTCGGCGTCGGGTCGATCAGCGGCTCGCGCAGCGTCACGCTGACCGCGGTGATCGGCTGGCAGGCGATCGTGACCCAGCTGCTGCTCAACATCACCTCGCTTGGCTCCGCCCGCGACCTGTTACTCACGGCTGCGCTGCGGCAGGCCAACCCGCTCGAGCCCCCTGACTTCGCGATGGCGACCGGCATCGCTGTGCTCGTGCTGATCGGCTGGGCGACGATCCCGGCCGCAATCGGCGCATGGCGCACGCGGACACAGGACGCCTGAAGCTGTACCGCGCGCCCGCGTCACAGGCTGACGAGGAGCTCGAGTGCAAGCAAGGCGCGCGGTTGCCGGCTCAAGTTCCCCACCACGGCTCCGATCACGGACGGTGAGCCAGCAGCATGACGCGAGTACGGGGAGCGCTGATGTTCGGACCGGAAGCCAGATGGACTCGGCGGGTGTTCGCGCCCGCCGCTGCGCTGATGGCGTGGTTGAAGTACGCGCAGAAGTTCGTGCTGATCGCGATCGTGTTGCTCGCGCCGCTGGCGTTCGTCGTCAAGTCGTACTTGGACGTTCAGAGCCGTGACACCGCGTTCGCGGTCAAGGAGCGCGTTGGCCTGGTGTATCTGAAGCCCGTCACCGAGCTGCTCGCCCGCGTCGTCCGCGCTCGCACGCTGGCCGTCGGACTCGCCGCACACGAAGTCGGGCAGTCGACCTTCGAGGCCGCGCGGGCGCAGGTGCTCGCGGCGGCGGCGGCCGTCGACGGCGTGCGGGCAGCGGGGGTGACGCTTGGCTTGACCGGCCCGTGGGCGACGGTCAAGCAGCAGCTCGACGCCGTCACGAGCGCGCCCGTCACGACGCCGCATGAAGCGCTTACGGACTACAGCGAGGTGACGACGGCGATCGAGAGCCTGATCGGGGCGGACGGCAACAACTCGAACATGATCCTGGACCCCGACAATGACTCTTACTACATCATGGACGCGGTCCTCAACCGGCTGACGGTGCTGATCGACTCGGCCGGGCGGGCCGGCGATCTGCAGTCGGTGATCGCGTCCGGTGGCACGCCGACGCTCGCCAAGCGGCTGACGCTCGAGGACCTCAAGGGCACGATCGCAACGACGCTCTCGAACTCTGACCCGGACTACGCAAGCGCACTGCAGAACACCAAGGACACAGCCCTCAGAGGGCAGCTCAGCGGGCCCATGGCGGCGCTCGACAACTCGCTGGGGGCCGTCAGCGCGAGCCTGACCGCCGCGGTCTATGGCTCGCCGAACGGACCGGCCGCCTCCCGCCTCGCCAGCGTCGCCGAGGTCGACGCGATGACCCTGGATCGGCGATCGCTGCCGGCGCTCGATCACCTGCTTGCGCAGCGGATCGCGGGGTTTGACTCGAACA
>JBEKRJ010000377.1:0-5326 GCA_049518835.1 Solirubrobacteraceae bacterium | reverse complement strand
CCGCCCGCGTCCGCGCCGCGAGCAGCTCCTCGCGCAGCCCGCCGGCGCGCGTCCCGCGCACGTCCTCGGGTGAGCGCGGCTCGCGACGGTGGCTGTACCACATCAACGGCCGCAGCCAGACGAGCTTGACGTGTTGCCACAGCGGCGAGTACCCGTTGTCCATGAACACCGCACGCCCGCCGGGGGCCAGCACGCGCATCACCTCCGCGAGGAAGCGATCGAGATCGGGCAGGTGGTGGACGAACGCAAACCCGTACACGAGATCGACGCTCGCATCGCGCAGCGGCAGCTCGAGCGCGTCGATCGCCGCGAACATCAGGTTGTCACGAGCCTCCAGCTCGCGGCTGAGCGCTTGCAGCGGCACCGGCGACAGGTCCGAGTAGATCAGCAGTCGCGGGTTTGCGGACAGCAGATGAAGCTCGGCGGCGGACTCGCCGTTGCCCAGCAACAGCACGGTCTTACCGTCGATCGCTCCGAGCCGGGCCCACACTCGCTGCATCTCCCATGGCGCGTCGGGGCCAGTCCACGCGCGCGCCAGCGCGGCGGGATCTTGCGCGGCGAGCGCCGCGCCGGCGCGGCGGTAGTGCTCGTCATAGAAGGCCCGCTCGCTGCCCGGACCGCGGTCATGCGCGAAGTCCACCACTCCCTGCTCGCACGCGAACACGCGCGCGCAGCCCGGGCACGTCGCGCGCTCGCGCTTGCGGATCGACAAGCCGGCGCCGCAGCTCGGGCAGATGAACATCCCCGGCTCGCCGAAGGCCGCCTCACGAGCGTGGTCAACGCGCGTCAGGCCCATGGCATCTGCACGCCGGTCAGCCCGCGCAGCCGCCCTGCGTCAGCGGCAAACAGTGTCCGCAGGCGCGTCCGCAGCTGGGGATCCATCGAGCCGTAGCGGCGGGCGTTGCGCGCAACCAGCGTCGACGGCGTGTGCTCGGGCAGGCCCAGCCACGACTGCACGCGGTGCACGGTGCGCGCCGGCTGCGCGAACAGCTCCTCGGCCGCGAGCACAAGCAGCCGCTCGGCGGCAAAGCACGCGTACCAGCGCTCGAGCTGCTCGGCGTACATCCCACGCGCAAGGTAGGAGTAGTGCTGGTGGGCGAACGAGCTGTAGCGGGGGTCGTCGCGCAGGCGCTCCTCCTCACCGGCGAGACGCTGCGCCTCACACGACAGCGCGGCCTCGAACTCGAGTGCTTCGCAGCCGGTCGCCACCTGATGGTTGTAGTGAGAGTGTGCGCGGTCGACCGGGTCACGGAGTAACACGACCAGCTTCACCTCCGGGAGCGCCGCCTGCACTCGCCCTGGACAGCACGGGTGAAACAGCGTGTAAGGCGTGCTCTCGAACGCATGGGTGAACCGTCCCGCGCGCGGGAAGCGTGCGCGGTACCAGGCCAGTGACCGAAACGAATTGTGCGTGAAGTAGTGGATTTCCTTGGTCGTCGGACGGCCCACGTGCGGATGCTCGCCCAGGTATTCGTGCAGCGAGGTGGTGCCGGACTGCTGCGCGGCGATCTCGAGGAACGTCGGGAGCATCCGCGCTGTCGAGGTCGCGCGGCGATAGGCCATCATCGATCCACGGCGCGTGTGGCCGAGCGGCCTGCGCAACGTACTCCCCGGCGATACCGCCTCGCGCACCACGGCGGCGGCCCGAGCGAGCATCAAATCAGGTTGCTCCCCCAAAGCGAGCCGCATATTACCACGCGCTACCATTGCCCGGGCGCATGCCAGGGCGCTTTCCATGGTCACGCCGGCGGGCCAGCCGCAAGCCGCCGGCTCATTTCGTCCACGTCGGCAAGACCGCCGGCACGGCGGTTAAGTTCGCGCTGCAGCCGGCCGCGCACGAGGGCGAGTACGACTTGCGCTTCCACGAGCACGAGGTGACGCTGCGCGACATTCCCCGCGGGGAACGGGTGTTCTTCGTCGTGCGCGACCCGATCGACCGGTTCGTCAGCGGCTTCTACAGCCGCCGGCGGCAAGGGCGACCGCGCTACGAGTACCCGTGGTCAGCGGAGGAGAGCGATGCATTTCGCAGCTTTGCGACTGCGGACTCGCTCGCGATCGCGCTGTCGGAAAGCGACCCGCGAGACCACGCCGCGGCGATCGCCGCGATGAAATCGATCGGACACGTGCGTGACTCCTACTGGCGGTGGTTTGACTCACCCGAGTATTTCACCGGCCGCCTCGAAGACGTACTGTTGATCCTCTCGTTTCACTCGCTGACGGACTCGTTCTCGCATCTCTGCGAGCTACTGGGAGTCAGCAAAGCGATCACGCTGCCGAGCGACGACGTCAACGCGCACCGCAATCCAGCGGCCATCGACCGCGGCCTCAGCGCCGTCGCCCGACAGAACCTGCAGCGCTGGTATGCAGCTGACGTCTCGTTTCTCGAGCTTTGCGCCGCGCAACCCTGCTTTGCACCCAATCTGGCGCTGAGTGCCAGCCGCTGAGATGTCAGCACAGCGGCCGCTGCGGGTCGGCTTGATGCTCGATTCGCTCACAGTGCCCGCTTGGGTCGCCCACGTCGTGCAGCAACTGACCGACGCCGAGTTCGTCGCGCCTGCGCTGGTCGTGCTCAACGCGCAGACGCCCGCGCGCGAGCGGCCGTTCTCGCGGCTGCGCGCGCCGCGCCGCCAGCGCCTGGCGTTCAACCTCTACCAGCGCATCGACGCGCGCCTGTTCGCGGCCGTCCCGGACGCGTTCGCGCCGCGCCAGATCGCCACTGCGCTCGCGGCGGTGCCGGTGCTGTCTGTGTGCCCGTTGCGGCCCAAGCCGTTCGAGCACCGCTTCAGCGCCGAGGCGATCGACCGCATCCGCGCAGCCGACCTCGACGTGCTGCTGCGCTTCGGCTTCAACATCATTCGCGGCGAGATCCTCAAGTGTGCCAGGTACGGCGTCTGGTCCTATCATCACGGCGACAGTCGCGAGTACCGCGGCGCGCCTGACTTCTTCTGGGAGATGTACGAGCGCAACCCCGTCACCGGCACCGTGCTCCAGGTGCTCACCGACGAGCTCGACGCGGGTGGCGTCCTGTACCGCTCGTTCACCGCCACCGACCCGACCTCGCTGCATCGCGGGCGCAACGGCGCCTACTGGAAGAGCGCCGAGTTCGTGCTCCGGTGCCTCACCGACCTGCACCGGCACGGTTGGCAGCAGCTTTCGCGCTCGCCCCACTACGGTGAGAACGCCGGCTATCGCAAGCGGTTGTACAGGACCCCGACCACCGGTCAGATGCTCGTGTTCGCGGCGCGGTTGCTGGCGGGGATGGCCGCGCGCCAGGCCCGCAAGCTTGCGTTCCTCAAGCTTTGGCACGTCGCCTATCGACCTTCCGGCACCGGCGGGGCAACGCTCGCGCAACCCGACCGTCAACAGCTGACGCGCTGGCGCCGGCTCCACTGCCCGCGAGGCCACTATTACGCGGACCCGTTCGTGGTCGAGCATCAGGGCAGCTGCCATGTGTTCTTCGAGGACTACGAGCTCGCGACCAAACGAGGAGTGATCTCGTCGGCTCGAATCGATTGCAGCGGCCGGCCGGAGACACCGTCGGTCTCCCTCCAGCGCCAGTGTCACCTGTCATATCCGTTCGTGTTTCGTTTTGACGGTGACTGGTACATGGTCCCCGAGACCCGCGAGCAGCACGCGATCGAGCTGTTCAAGGCGATCGACTTCCCCAGACAGTGGAAACCCGAGCGAGTTCTGCTGCGCGACCTCGATGCGGTCGACCCCACGATTCTCGAGCACCACGGGCGCTTCTGGCTGTTTGCCTGCGTAGCTTTGCCCGGCGCGCCGATCGAGGACGAGCTGTCACTGTTCTACGCCGACTCGCTGCGGGGCGAGTGGATGGCGCACGCGATGAACCCGGTCGTCTCGGACGTTCGCCGGGCCCGTCCCGCGGGGCGCGTGATCGCTCACGGCGCGGAGCTGATCCGGCCCGCACAGGACTGCTCGCAACGCTACGGCGGCGCGGTCGTGTTCAACCGCATCACCCGGCTGACCCCAACCGAGTATCAGGAGGAGCCGGTCGGTCGCCTGGAGCCCGGCGCACGCGGCGCGACGCTCGGCACGCACACGTTCAACGCGGCGGACGGTTGGGAAGTGATCGACTGTGAGCGCCAGTCGTTGCGCGCACTCACATGGCTAAGCCGAAGTTGCAACTTGGGGCTAAGGGCCCGCGCCCTAAGGGGATGAGTCGGCGCGTGCGGATCGCGTTCCTGACCGACATCGCCACCCCCTACATGGTCGCGGTGCTCGACGCGCTTTCGCACAGCGCCGAGCTGACCGCGGTGTTCTGCGCGCATACCGGCACCCGCGGAATGGACTGGCGGGTGCAGCTGCCGTTCGATCACCAGGTCGTTGACGGACTGACGATCCGCCGCCGCACCCGCGACGCCACCGACTACTACCTCAGTCCCCGGATCGTGCAGGCGCTGCACCGCGCGCATCCGCAGTCGGTCATCAGCGGCGGGTTCTCGATCCCGTCGCTGTACGCCGCGATCTACTGCCGCACCCGCCGGATTCCGCTACTGATCCACAGCGACGGCACCGCCGCGTCGGAGGCGAGCATCAGCGCCGCCCAGCTGGCGACGCGCCGGCTGTTGCGCCGCGTCGCATGGGGAGCCGTTGCGAACAGCGAGCCGGCCGCGAGGCGCTTGATCGAGATCGGCTTCGATCCGGGCCGCGTGCACCGCGCACCGCATTCCGCGCAGCTGTCGCCGTTGTGGCAGGTCGCCGACACCCGCCCCGACGGCGCCTGCTCGGCGACCAGCGAGACGCCGCTGCGGCTGCTGTCCGTTGGACGCCTGATTGCCCGCAAAGGCCACGAGGCGCTGCTGCGCGCCGTCTCGCAGGCGCGCCGGCAAGGCGCGGAGGTCGAGCTGACAGTGGTCGGCACCGGCCCTCAGGAGCAGCGGCTCAGAGCGCTGGCCGCCGAGCTCGGCGTGCCGGTGCGCTGGCGCGGGTTCGTCGACCAGCCCGAGCTCCCGGCGGTGTACGCGGCTGCCGACGCGTTCGCGTTCCCGACGCTCGCCGGCGACCCCTTCGGGATCGTCGTGCTAGAGGCGGCGGCAGCCGGGCTGGCGCTGATCGCCTCGCCTCGCGGCGGCGCCACCGAGGACCTGATTGTCGACGGCGTCAACGGGCTGATCGTCGATCCGGCCGACACCGCGGCGATGGCGGCGGCAGTCGCGCGACTCGCCGGCGACCCGCAGCTGCGGCGCAGCCTCGGTCGGGCCGCCAGCGCAGCAACGCGCGACCGCACTCCGGCGGCGTGCGCGGGCGGCTACCTCGAGGCGGTGCGGGCCGCGATCGGTGCCGGCGCGTAGGGACCGGCGCG
>JBEKRJ010000376.1:0-5329 GCA_049518835.1 Solirubrobacteraceae bacterium | reverse complement strand
GCACACGGTCTGGCCGAGTGCGGCGATCAGGTCGGAGGCGCGTGAGCTCGAGCTGGCCGGGCGGAGCTCCGAGAAGCGCGGCAGGGCTTGGCTTGGCCGCTGGGCAGAGCTGGCGCGATCGGGGTGATGCCACCCCAGGCAGGACCCGCTGCAAGGCATCGAGATTGCGGTTCCGAGCCCGCCGTCGCCCTCGCTACGATCGTGCGCAGATGACGCTCGAACGCCCGCCCGCGCCACACGCCCCGATGCGCAGCTCGGACGCCTCGTTGAGCATCCTCGTCGTCGATGACGAGTCGGATCTGCGCGAGATGTTGACGCGCTCGTTTAGCCGCGAGGGCCACCGGGTCAAGGCGGTGGCCGACGGCCGCGCGGCGATCGATCGCGCCACCACCGACCAGTTCGACATCGTCCTGCTCGACGTCGCGCTCGGGCCCGGGCCCGACGGCTATGAGGTCTGCCGGACGCTGCGGGGACGGCGCAACGTCGTGCCGATCATCATGCTCACGGCGCTTGACTCAGAGGCCGACGCGGTCCTGGGCCTGGAGGCCGGCGCCGATGACTATGTGACCAAGCCGTTCGGGCTGGCGGAGTTGCGCAGCCGGATCCGGGCGGTGTTGCGGCGCGCTGGCACGCGGGCGATGGGTGACGAGGTGCTGGGCGTCGGTCCGATCATGCTCGATCGCGCGCAGCGCGAGGTGACGATGGACGGCAAGCCGGTCCGCCTCACGTTCTCGGAGTTCGAGCTGCTCGACGCGCTGATGGCCGATCCCGGCCGCTTGCTCAACCGCCAGGAGTTGCTGCGGGCGATCTGGGGCGACAGCGCGTATCGCGATCCGCGTGCGATCGACGTCCACATCCGCCACCTGCGCGAGAAGCTGGAGCCCGAGCCCGAGAAGCCACGCTACATCGTGACCGTGCGGGGGGCGGGGTACCGGCTGCGGGGACCGTAGTGGCGCGCGGGGGGTCTGGTGTCGGCGCGTTTGGCCTGCGTGCGCGGATTGTCGGCGCGGTGCTGGTGACGACGGTCGCGACGCTGGTCGTCGCAGCCGTGGCGCTGCTCGGCCCGCTCGAGAACTCGCTTCGCAACGCCGAGAAGCACACGCTGCAGGTCGAGGTCAACAAGGCGTCGACCGCGAGCTTCAAGTTCAACGGCGATCCCGGACTGGTGCTCGACTACGGCATCTACGGGATTCGCGCCCGACCGCGCGAGAGCCGCAAGATCTCCGATCCGGGACGCGCCGCCTACGACGCGTTGCTGCACTCCGAGAGCATCCTCGCGCAGAAGATCGGCGCTGCTGACGTGGCGTTGCTCGGGCTGTTTGACTCGACCGGCCAGGGCAAGCAGATCGTCGTCTACCCGATCGACTCCGACATCGCGCAATCGGACTCGTACAAGGACGTCGCGCAGGCGTTTCTCACCAACCAGTCGAGCTACACGATCGGCTCGATCGACGGCTCGGACTTCGTGCGCGCGGCGATCCCGTTCACGACGGTCGGCCCGGCGTCGGTTACGCGCGGCCATGCGTCCGAGGTCACCGAGCACTGGGTGCTCGCCGTCCGCAAGCCGCTGGACGAGGTCAGCGCAGCCGTCGCGGCAGTGCGGACCGCGTTCCTCTACGCGGCGCTGGCCGGCGCGGCGCTGACGTTGCTGCTCGCGATCCCGCTGGCGGGCAGGCTCGTGCGACGCCTGCGTAACCTCAGCCAGGCGGCCCTGATCCTCGCCGAGGGCGGCGAGTCACTCGATCTGACCGTCGATCGTGCCCGCGACGAGGTCGGGGACCTTGCGCGCGCGTTCTCGATCATGCAGGACCGCCTGCGCCAGCAGGAGGCGGCGCGCCGGGCGTTCGTCGCGACCGCCTCGCACGAGCTGCGCACGCCGCTGACGTCGCTCGACGGGATGCTCGAGCTGCTCGACGACGACCTGCGCAACGGCACTCCCGACCTCGACGATGCGCTGCTGCTGCTCGAGCGCGCCCGCGCCCAGTCAAAGCGCCTCGGCCGTCTCGCCGCGGACCTGCTCGACCTCAGCCGGATCGACGCCCAGGTGCAACTGCGCTCCGAGCCGGTCGAGCTTGGCGAGCTGAGCCGGGCGGTGCTGGCCGAGTTCGAGCTGGGCACCGGCGAGCGCGAAATCGCGATCTCGCTCGACGGCGCCGGCTCGGTGTGGGCGCTGGCCGATCCCGGCAGCATCGCGCGGATCCTGCGCATCCTGCTCGACAACGCCGTGCGGGCGAGCCCGGACGGCGCCGCGATCGCCGTCCGGCTGCGCACCGGGACGCACGCGTCGCTGAGCGTCAGCGATCACGGCCCGGGCGTCCCTGTCGACGAGCGCGAGCTGATCTTCGAGCGCTTCAAGCGCGGCCGCGATACCGCCGGCCAGGCGGGCTTCGGGCTCGGGCTCGCGATCGGGCGCGAGCTCGCGCGGCGGATGGGCGGCGACCTCGTGCTCGACCGCCATCACGACGCGTCCGATCGGGGCGCCACGTTCACGCTCCGGCTGCCGGCCGCGCACGCGCCGCACGAGGAGCGCCTTGCGGTGCTCTAGCGCGGCGACGGGTCGCTAGCTGACAGGATCACGACGATGGACGAGCGCTTGATGAAGGCGATGCTCGAGGTCGACGAGCACCATTGGTGGTACCGCGGTCGGCGCGAGATCATCCGCGCCGAGCTGGACGGGCTGTCGCTGGCGCGGGGGTCGCTTGTCCTGGATGCGGGCTGCGGATCCGGGCGGACGCTGGATGAGCTGCAGCGCTATGGCGAGGTATACGGGATCGAGCTCGATCCGCAGGCCGCGCAGGCGGCGCGCGACCGGGGGGTCGGCGAGGTCGAGATCGGCCGGCTCGAGCGGCTGCCGTGGCCGGCGCAGACATTTGACTTGATCACGTGCCTGGACGTGATCGAGCACACGCCCGACGATCGCGCGACGCTGTCGGAGCTGCGCCGGGTGTGCACGCCGGGCGGCTGGCTACTGGTCACCGTGCCGGCGTACGAGTGGCTATGGTCGTTGCACGACGAGGCCAACCACCACTATCGCCGCTACACCCGCGCGACGCTGCGCCGCGCTGCGCTCGCGGCCGGCTGGCGGATCGAGCGGATGACGTCGTTCAACAGCCTGCTGCTGGCGCCCGCGGCGATCGTGCGCCTCGCGGAGCGAAACCGCCATCCGCACGATGGCTACACGCCGCAGATCAGGCTCGGTTCCCCGTGGCTGAACGCGCTACTCGAGCAGCCGCTGCGGCTCGAGGCCGGCTGGCTGGCGCGCGGGCGCACGCTGCCCGCGGGACTGTCGCTGCTTGCGCTGATGCGCAACTCGGGCGGTGAGCCGGCGAGCTGAGCCGTGATCGTCGTCGTCGCCTCGATCTTCACGATCTCCAACAGCTGGGGGTACCTGTTGCCGGCGATCATCGGGCTGGAGTCGATGGGCATCCCGTCGCCCGGTGAGACCGCGCTCGTGACCGCCGCGGTGCTCGCGAGCCAGGGCCAGCTGAAGATCTGGCTCGTGATCGTGATCGGCGTCACTTCGGCGATCGTCGGCGACAACCTCGGCTACCTGCTCGGGCGGCGCTATGGACGCGAGGTGCTCGAGGCGCGCGGGCCGTTCCGGCGCCGGCGGGTGATGCTGATCGGGATCGGCGACCGGTTCTTCCGTCGCCACGGGGCCAAGGCCGTGTTCTTTGCGCGCTGGATCGCGCTTGTGCGGTTCGCGGCCGCATGGCTGGCGGGCATCAACCGGATGCCGATGCCGCTGTTCTTCTTCTGGAATGCGCTCGGCGGGATCAGTTGGGGGATCACGTACGGCCTCGTCGGTTACTACGGCGGGCACGCGGCGGCGAACGTGCTCGCGCAGGCGGGCATCGTCGGCGCGGTGATCCTCGTGTTGATGGTCATCGGCGGCCTGCTCGCGCTCAGGCGACAGGAGCGCCGGGCGGTCCACCGGGGCGACGACGGCTGAGCCGCCGGCGCCCCGCGGACGCTTACTTACTACCTACTGGCCCTCAGGCTCGAACTGCAGCGCGCACGAGTTCATGCAATAGCGCAGGCCCGTCGGCGCGGGCCCGTCGTCGAACACGTGGCCGAGGTGGCCGCCACAGCGCCGGCATAGCACCTCGGTGCGGGCCATCCCGAAGCTGCGATCCTGGCGCGTCTCGACGTTCTCGGCGACCGCCGCCTCGTAGAAGCTCGGCCAGCCGGTGCCGGACTCGAACTTCGTGTCGGAGCTGAACAGCTCGGCGCCGCAGCCGGCGCAGTGATAGCTGCCGTCGTCCTTGACGTCGACGTACGCGCCCGTGAACGGCCGCTCGGTCCCGTGGTGGCGAAGCACCTCGTATTGCGCGGGCGTCAGCTTCTCGCGCCACTGATCGTCGCTCAGCTTCACTTCCCGTCCTGTATCTGTGTCCATGCGCTACCACGTTAGCGCGCAGGAAAAGCCGGTCCGGAAGCTGCTGGCGCCGCCAGATTTCAGCGCCGGCGCGCCGCCGGTGAGCTGCCGGTCCGTTCGACGTCTGCCGCCCGCGGCTGACCGTTCAAGTACGAGCCGGCAGCGCTGGGGTCGGGGTCGATCAGCTCCAGCACGAGGCTCGACCACGCGAACTCGAGTGCCCCCATGCCGCGGCCCGAATACGGGTCGTAGTACTCGCGCAGCCCGTTCGCGAGGACGGTGGCGCCGATCCGGCGCGCGAGCTCGAGCGCCTGCTCGCGGTACCCGAGCCGGACCAGGCCCAGCCACACCAGCCACGCGGCGTTGACCCAGGTCGGACCGCGCCAGTAGCGCCGCACGTGCAGCAGCCCGCCGTCCTGGCGCGAGAAGCTCGGCTCGGTCGCGTCCACCGACGGCGGCGCGACCGGCAGCCAGAAGCGCTTTGGGTCGAGCAGGTGCTCGTCGATCAGCCGCCGCCCGATCGCCTCCGGCAGGTCCGGCAGCGCCAGCGGCGCGAGCGCCGTCCACGTCAGCGCCGGCCGCTGGCGCGGCGCCGGCCTCGAGAGCGCGGTGAACAGGCCGCTGCGCTCGTCATACAGGCGCTCGATGAGCGTCGGGGTCAGCGACGGGCGCCCGAGCGCCAGCCGCGACAGGTTGTAGAGCACGTTGGTCATCACCTCGCAGCACACCGGTCCCCCGGCGGCCGCGATCCGGCGAGCGTCGTAGCCGAGCTGCCGGTTGCGCCGCACGAGCAGCACGAACGCCGGCAGGCCGTGAGCGCGGTTGCCCCAGATCGCGTCGAACTGGGGCGACGCGTCCAAGCCGGACTCGTCGGGCTGGACGATCCAGATCAGGCCGTCCCCGTCGAGGTCGCGCTGCTGCTCGAGCCACTCGTGGTGGCGCACGATCGCG
>JBEKRJ010000375.1:0-5345 GCA_049518835.1 Solirubrobacteraceae bacterium | reverse complement strand
CGATATCCCCAGGTTTTGTGCACCTCAACACGCCGATACCCCGCCCAAAAACCCGGGATTACCAGACACTTCCCACTCGTTCTGAAATAGCCACGCCCATCCCAAATGGATCGCCGCCCAGATCGGGCACACGAGCCCGTCGTTCACCTTCTCGGTCTACCAGCAGGTCGCGACCCGCCGGTACATCGATGAGCAGGCAGTGTGGGCGCTGATGAGGTTCGCCGACGAGCCGGCCGAGCGCGCTCCGAGCCGGCAGCTGACCCGAGCGGAAAGCGACGAACGGGGGCGTCCGGCAAGGCTCGAAGCAGGCGAGTTCGACCGTGCGATCGAACGCCTCAATGACGGCGACGAGTAGTTGGTCCTCGAGGTTGTCTTGGGAGTCAATTGCACCCCCAATTGCACCTCGGCCTGTTTTCTCGGTCCGGAGGCGCCAAACAGACATCGTCGCCTACCGACAAATATGCCACTTTGCAGGGCTTCTGTGATGGGCACGGGTGGTTTCGAACCACCGACCTCTCGCGTGTGAAGCGAGCGCTCTCCCACTGAGCTACGCGCCCTCGCACGCACGATTCTACGCGGAGTTGCCGGCCGGCGGCCGTGCTGGCGGCGTCGGTCGGCGAACGCCCGGCGGCCGGGCTTCGGGATCGCAAGGCGCGGCGGTTCCGTCCGATGGCGCCGGTACGAACGCGCCGAGCGTTCTCAGTTCAGAAACAGCCCTGAGCGCGATTAGAGGCGGACCAGGTTCTCGGCCTGCTGGCCGCGCGTGACGCCGCGCAGGTCGATGAACAACGCCGCATCGGCGGCGATTGCGCGATGGTCGATGCCCGGATGGGCAGTCACGAGAACGACCACGTCGGCGTCGACGGTCGCGGCCGGCAGCGGCAGGCTCTCGAGTCCGAGATGGGGCAGGTACGGCACGTACGGATCGTGGTAGCTCAGCTGCGCACCGCGGTCGGCGAGCACGTCCATGATCCGCAGCGCCGGCGACTCGCGAGTGTCGCCGGTGCCGCCCTTGTAGCTGACGCCGAGGATCGCGATCCGGGAACCCCGGACCGGCTTCATCGCGTCGTTGAGGGAGCGCTCGATCCGCTCGACGCAGTGGTAGGGCATTTGCTGGTTGATCTTGCCCGCGAGCTCGATGAACTCGGTTGACATGTGAAACTCGCGCGCGCGCCACGTTAGGTAGAAGGGATCGACCGGCAGGCAATGGCCGCCCATTCCCGGGCCCGGCTCGAAGCGCATGAACCCGTACGGCTTCGTCGCCGCCGCGTCGACCACCTCCCAGATGTCGAGTCCCATCCGCTCGGACAGGATCGCAAGCTCGTTGACCAACGCGATGTTGACCGAGCGGAAGATGTTCTCGAGTAGCTTGGTCATCTCCGCCGCCTCGGGCGTGGAGACGCGGACGATGTTGTCGCACACACGGCGATAGAGCTGCTCGGCGCGATCGCCGCACGCCGGCGTCATGCCGCCGATGACCTTGGGCGTGTTTCGCAGCGTGAAGTCCGTTCGACCGGGGTCGACGCGCTCGGGCGAGAACGCGACGTTCACGTCCGTGCCCACCTTCAGCTCGGACTCTTGCTCGAGGATCGGTACCAGCCGCTCGCGGGTCGTGCCCGGGTAGGTGGTCGACTCGAGCACAACGAGCTGGCCTTGCTGGAGTACCCGCCCGAGACCCTCGCCGGCGGCGACCAGCGCGCTCAGATCGGGCTCGCGGTTGGGGGTCAGCGGCGTGGGGACGCAGATCAGGACGGCGTCGGTCTTGGCTAGTGGCTGGTAGTGCGAGGTAGCTCTGATGTTCGCGAGCACGCTCTTCAGGAGCGCGCTCGGGATGTCCTCGACGTAAGACTCGCCGGCCTTGATCGCGGCAACCTTGCGCGGGTCGGTATCGACCGCGACGACGCATTCGCCGGCCTGCGCGAACGCCACCGCAAGCGGGAGCCCCACGTACCCCAAGCCGACGACCCCGATCGCCATAACCGGCGCGGATGCTACCACGATGCCCTCGGCGCGCACGAATCGCAAAGCGTCTAGGATCTGTTACGGACCGTGCTAGGCGGGGTGCTAGCGGTGCCCTGTACCCGCAATCCGCTCTAGCGGGGCTGAATTCCCTCCCGAGGGGCTGACGCCCGTGGTCAGCGCCCCGTCCGTGGCGGCGATGGCCCGGTCCCCGTTGCGATGGCGGCCCGTGAACCAGGTCAGGTCCGGAAGGAAGCAGCCTTAAGCGGTAACCGTCAGGCGCGATGGGGTCGCCGGACCGGAGTCATGAGGCGGTGGCAGCGCCACGAGTAGCCGCTTCGACGGAGGGTGCACGGTCCACAGCTGCCTCGCTGCCGAGCGAGCCGCGGCGCTGGTGCGTAAAGCGCGTAAACGCGCCCTCCGGGTGCATGGCTAGACTCGATCGTCCGTGTCCGCCGGCCCGTCTCTATATCGCCGCCACCGTCCGAGGACGTTTGCCGACGTGATCGGCCGTGAGCACGTCGTGCGCACGCTGCGCAATGCCGTCACCCAGGACAAGGTGCATCACGCGTACCTGTTCGTTGGCTCGCGCGGCACCGGCAAGACCAGCATGGCGAAGATCCTCGCGGCGTGCCTGAACTGCGAACGGGGCCCGACGATCGAGCCGTGCGGGGTTTGTGAGTCGTGCCTAGCGATCGCGAACGCGACCTCGCTTGACGTGATCGAGATGGACGCGGCGTCCAACAACTCCGTGGACGACATCCGTGACCTGCGCGAGAAGGTCGCCTTTGCCCCGATCTCCGGCCGCCACAAGGTGTACATCCTCGACGAGGCGCACATGCTCTCCCCGCAGGCGTGGAACGCCCTGCTCAAGACGCTCGAGGAGCCGCCGCCCCGGACGGTCTTCGTGCTGGCGACGACCGAGGCCCAGAAGGTCCTGCCGACGGTCGTCGATCGCTGTCACCGGTTCGACTTCGGTCCCCCGACAGTGGAGGAGGTGGCGTTGGTTCTGACCCGCGTCGCCAAGCAGGAGCAGATCGAGATCAGGGACACCGCGATTGCGTTGATTGCCCGCCACGCCACCGGCAGCTTCCGCGACGCGCTCGGCACGCTCGAGCAACTCGTGACGTACGCCGGCGCAGAGCCGATCGAGCCGGCCGATGTCGGGGCCGTTCTGGGGGTGGCCGACGCGGAGCAGCTGTTCGACGCCGTCGATGCGATTGTGGCTCGGGATCCGGCTCAAGGACTGAGGGCGGCAGCCCGGCTGGCGGACTCGGGTCGCGACCCCGGACAGGTGCTGCGCGATCTCGAGGTGCACGCCCGCGAGTTGCTCACGGTGCAGATCCTCGGCGAGGTTGCGCCTGAGCTGCGGGTCACGCCGGAGCGCGATCGGCGGCTCGAGGCGCAGGCCGGGGCGTTGAGCGAGGTCGACGCGGTGCGCTTGCTGGACCTCGTCGCCGCCGCGCTGGAGGCGACCACCAATGGTGCGCAGGCTCGGATTCAGCTCGAGCTCGTACTGATCAAAGCCGCTGCCCCTGAGATCGACCCGTCGACGACCGCGCTGCTGGCGCGGATCGAGCAGCTCGAGGCGGCGCTGCGCTCGGGCGCGACTGTCGGCTCCGCGGGTCCCACCCAGCCGCTCGCCGTCGAGCGAGAGGCGGCCCCGGCGCCGCCGGCGCTCGCCGGCGCACTTGATCCGCCCGCCCCGCCGGCGCCGGCGCCGGCTCAAGTCGCGACCGCGCCGGCGCCCGCCCGGGGCCGGGCCGCGACAGCCCTCGCCACCGCCCCGGCCGCGAGCGCCACGGCCGCGAGCGCCACGGCCGCGAGCGCCACGGCCGCGAGCGCCACGGCCGCGAGCGCCACGGCGCTCGGGGCCGGCGCGAGCGCCGCGGCGCTTGCAACGGAGCCGAGCGCGCGCGCCGCCAACGCGGCTCCGAGCCCCGGTCTGGCGCTCGAGACCGCCACCGATTGCTGGCCGGCCGTGATCGAGCACGTCGGGCAGGTCAACGCGATGCTCGCGGCGCTGCTTGCGCGGGCTGCGCCGGTCGCAGTCACGGAGCGCGAGCTGACGATTGCGTTCCCCGCCGGCGCGGACTTCCTGAAGCGCAAGGCCGAGCAGGACGATCATCGCCGGGTGGCGGCCGAGGCGGTCCGTGCGGTGACCGGCGCCGCTCCCGCGCTGCGCTTCAGGTTACGTGAAGATGAGCCGAACGAGGGCCCGGAGACCGCGCCGGTGCTGTCCGGGGAGGAGCTCGTGAGACGCTTTCAGGAGGAGTTCGACGCCGAGGAGATCCTCGGCGACCATGACCAAGACGAGGCCAGGTGACGATGCCCCAGCCGAACATGCAGCAGATGCTCAAGCAGGTACAGAAGATGCAGCAGGAGATGCTCGCTGCCCAGGAGTCGCTCAAGGATGAGGTGGTGGAGGCCTCGGCCGGGGGTGGGATGGTCACCGTCCAAGCGACCGGAGACCTCAGCGTCAAGGCGATCACGATCGATCCCCAGGCGGTCGACCCTGAGGACGTCGAGTTGCTGCAGGACATGGTGCTCGCGGCCGTCAACGAAGCGCTGCGCTCCGCGCAGGAGCTCGCGTCGTCGAAGCTCGGCGGAATCGCCGGCGGCCTCGGGGGCCTCGGGGGCCTCGGCGGGCTGGGCCTCCCGGGTCTGTAGACCGCTGCGGACGCGCACGCCGAGGACCACAAAAGCAAACGTTCGACGGGCGTGTACGCGCCACCGGTACAACGACTGATCACCGAGCTGTCGAAGCTGCCCGGAGTGGGTGGACGGACCGCCCAGCGCCTCGCGTTTCATCTGCTGCGCGCCAGTGATGAGGAGGCGTTCGCGCTCGCTGACGCGATCCGGGAGGTCAAGCAGCGGATCGGGCTATGCGAGGTCTGCTTCAACCTCGCCGACGGGCCGATCTGCAGGATCTGCGCCGACGAACGACGCGACCCCGAGCTGATCTGCGTCGTCGAAGAGCCCTCGGACGTGATCTCGATCGAGCGCACGCACGAGTTCAGCGGCCGCTATCACGTGCTCGGCGGGGCGCTGTCGCCGATCGACGGCGTTGATCCCGAGGATCTGAAGATCGCGGAGCTGTACCAGCGTGCGGTGGCCGGCGGCGTGCGCGAGGTCGTGATCGCGACGAACCCCACCACCACCGGTGAGGCGACCGCGCTGCATATCGCCGGGGCGCTACGCGAGCGTGCGCCCACGATCGCCGTCACGCGGCTGGCCAGCGGGCTGCCCGTGGGCGCCGACCTCGAGTACGCCGATGAGCTGACGCTCGGGCGCGCACTCTCCGGTCGCCGTGCGCTGTGAGCCCTGCGCTATGTGCGCCCCTGTGCTATGTCATCCCTTGCGCTATGTGATCCCCTGTGCTATTT
>JBEKRJ010000374.1:0-5349 GCA_049518835.1 Solirubrobacteraceae bacterium | reverse complement strand
GTGGCTTGAGTGGTTGCGAACGCCGGCAGCCGGGAGCAGCCCGGCGGAGATCCTCGCGGCGCTGGAGAAGCTCGAGTATCTGCGGCTGCTCGGCGGCGAGCGCGTCGATCTATCGATGCTGGAGCCGGGCCGGGTGCGGATGCTCGCCGCTGAGGGCCGGCGCCGCGCTGCGTGGGAGATCTCGCGGCTGCCTGCAGCGCGCCGGCACCCGCTGCCGCTGGTGTTCGTGGCGCAGATGTTCGTCGAGCGCGGCGATGAGCTGATCGACCGCTACTGCACCGCGATCCAGACAGAAGACAGTCGAGCGGACCGCCACGCAGGCGGTGAAGATCAGCGCGAGGCGACGGCCCGTCAGCGCGACGAGCGCAGCGAGCTCACCGGCGTGCTGTCGCAGATCCTCTTGGACGCGATGACTTGCTCGCGAGCGCACGCAGGCAGTGGCTGGCCGGCGAGCCACATCAGCCCCGCGTGGTTGATCAGATCGCCGCGTCGCGGGCAGCCGTGGTGATAGAACGCCGACTGGATCCGCTGCTGCCACTCGCCGCGGTGCTCGGACAGCGTGTGGCGCAGGCGCAGCCGCGCGCTCAGGTCGAGGATGTGCGACGGCGGGATCCAGGAGTCGGGACAGCCTGCCGGCCGTCAACAGCTCCAGCAGATGCCGAGCGTCGGCGCGGTCGTTCGTGCTTCTTGTTGTCCTTCAACGCCGCGGTGTCCGCCGGCGAGATGCACGACCGCACCGATCCGTTGCAGCTCCTCGACGACGAATCGCCAGCCGGTCGTCGCCTCCAACGCGACCTCGAGCTGCTGGCCGCGAAAGCGGGCAAAGAACCGACACGTCCGCGCGGTCGGCCGGCGCGACCCGCGCTGTTGACGCTTCGCCGGTGTCGGTGTCGAGCCACTCGGTGGTGATCTGCGCTCGATGTTGATGGAGTCCCATTAGGATCGTCATCTGGGGCCTCCTCAAGCTCCACGGTTCTACGAGCGCGTCGACATCTCGGCCGAGCGTCTGCTCGCCCGGGCGAGGACGGCCAGGGACGCCACTACAGCTTCCAGGGATGGCGCCCACGGCGCTACCAGAACATCGGCGCAGCCAGGCACGCGAGCCGGGAAGCTGCCTGACCGATACCACCGACCTCTCGCACGCGAGTGCGTCGCAGCTCGCGGTGGGACCGATCTCGCCGTGCGTGGCCCCGGAGGCTGCGATCTGCCGTCGCGCGGACTGGCGTCCGCGGGCCGCCTGCGAGGAGCCTCGCATGCCGACGCACGAAGCCGGGTGTGGCGGCATCGCGCTCGACGTCGACTAGGACGACGGTGGCGAGCTGCCCAGCGGGTCTCGGTCGTAGGCCAGTGACTGCCAGGCGTCAAAACCAGCCGCGTCTATCCCCTTCACGACGGCGCCGTCCCGGCCGCGCCGCCGATTGGTCGAGTGCCCATCCTCAACCATCGGCGCTGGCTTGATTGCGCCAGAAACCAACCCAGCGCCGCGCAGGCCAGGTGGACGGCGTCGCGCGGGCTGCTGGACAGTGCCTATGCCATCAACAGGTTCACGACCTCTGCTGCGCGCTGCTCCGGCGGACCCACCAAGCCGCCTGCGACGGGTGTCGTCGCGATCGACGTCTCGCTGTAGAAGTGGTCGGAATGCTCCTTCGAGGCCCAAAGGGTCACTATCAAGAGCCCGCCCTCGGTTGGTCCCGCGGCGTGATATATCTGGCCTTCTGGCAGTCCGTCGCGCGGGTGTGCCGCCGCGACGGTCCTCCGATATTGGTCCTCGGTTCCACCGGGCCAGAAGTGGGTCAGCACATAGGACATTGCAGCTCCTCTCTCGGTTAGCGGTTAGATCAGCGACCCTACCTCATGACAGGCGGGCCGAATCGGAGCTTGGCCACTGCCGGTTCGCGGGTCTTCCTGGCCCCCGACAACAAGGCAGCTTCAAGCGCGCCGATGGGACCCGTTTCAAGCCGTCGCGGCGACCTCATTTCAGTGGAGGCCGTCGCTCCGATGCCGCGGCCTGTTGGCCACGCAAGCTTGACCTCGTCCGTTATTCCTTGCGATCCAACCGATGGAGGAGCGCCGTGGCGCTGACGCAGACGCAGTTCGTGACGGCCGTCGCCGACCGTGCGCAGCTGAGCAAGAACGACGCGAAGCGGGTGCTGGCGGTGCTCGACGAGGCCGTGCTGGATGAGCTCGGGAATGCTCGGAAGGTGCGGATCGGCGCTCTGGTCCAGTTGACGCTCCGGGTCCTGCCGGCGCAGAAGGATCGCAAGGGCCGTAACCCGGCGACCGGTGAGGAGATCACGATTGCGTTGGAGCTGGCGAGCGTCGACCCGGCCGCTGACGCGGGCGAAGGGAGCGCTGCCGTCGGTGCAGACAGAAGGCGCGCCGCCGGCTCGCTGCATGAACAAGTCCCAGCCGCCGGGCGGTTGGCGGTCGCTTGGTGACGACCAGGGTGTGACTTCTCGCTCGGCGACCAGCACGCCTTGTCCAGCTCAGGCGAGGGGCGAGTTTGCCGCTGGCGTGATCGATGAAGATCCGCCCGCAGCCGGGTGTCGGTGGCCACAGGCTGGTCGCGCTGCCCGTGGGGGTTCTGATCGGCGCGCCGAGACGCCCCCGCAGCCGCTTCGCGTAGGCCGACTGGGATGCAAACGGGGGGCCGTTGGACATTGGCGAGTTACACGAGCTGCGTTACACCTTACACCGGGCGCCCCGGGAAACATTGGCCTCGCCGACGGCGCGGGAGCGTGTACCGCAGACGATTCGTTCCTGGACACCGGCGATCCCCGCCCAGCCGCGATCAATTGGACGGGGGGGTTCCGCCGCCGTCGCGACTACGCTTGCGTGATGTCGTCCACGGTTAGCGAAGTTCAGGCAGAGTTCCTTCGCGAGCAGATCATCTCGATGTTTCTGGCGACGCTCGACGACGCGGCGGGGCTTCAGGAGCCGGCGTATGTGGAGCAGCTCGCCGCGACCCTGCTGGTGGGGCTCTAGAGCAGTTCGAGATGCCCGAGCAGGTGGCGTCCGCGGTCCTTGACGCGATCGAGGGGCGTGGCGACGTCGAAGCTGCGGGTTTGCTCGCGGCGCTTGGCGTGCTCGCAACCGAGCCGCTGGCCGCGCGCTCGCGGGCGGGCGGGCAGCGGCTCGCTGAGGAGGGGGTCGTCTCGCCGATCGCGGCCGGGGTCGGGATGCTCGCCGTGCAGGACGCGGCGCAGATCGACTGTCCCGACGCCGAGTTGCTGGTGGTGCTGCTGCGCCGTCCCGGCGCGCCGGAGGTCCAGGCGGCGCTGCTGGGGATCGAGCGTCACGACACGGGCGGCGTGCTGGTGCAGTGCGCGCTCACGCCGCCGACTTCGATCGCCGCCGTACGCGAGCTGCTCTCAGGCGGCGTGCACTATGGGGCCGCGCCCGTGCCGATCGCGGCCGAGGAGCTCACCGCGCGCGTCCTCGCGGCGGCGCGACGCGCAGTCGAGCCCCGAACAGCCGGCCAGGACGATCGTGCCGATCAGCGCGGACGGCGGCTCTCGCGGAACGATCTGCCAGGCGTGTCTGGCGACTGCCATCGAGCGCCTGCTGAACGAGAGGGAGCGCGAATACGCCACCAAGCACAAGCGTCGCCAAGCGCTGGAGGATCTGGAAGGCGCGCTGCGAGCCCACCAGCCGGCGACGCTGATCGACGATCCGGTCGCCGAACGTGACCTCCGGGAATGCCTCGTCGAGCTTTCTCGCCGTCCGGCTGGCGAGCTCGTGAGCAGCGGTATGTACGCCGCGCAGCGTTCGCTCGTCGCGCCGGCGATGGTTGTCGTCGGGTTCCCCGCGAACGGCTCGGCGACGATCATCGACGCGATCGACCAGCTGGTGACCAACCAGCACAAGCGGGGACCGCTGCAGTGGGAGCCCGCCGCGCGGGCACTCGACAGCCGCAACTCCGCGATCCGCTCGCTGCGGCGCCGAGGAAAGATCGGGACGGCGAAGGCGATGCTGCTCGGCCCACGGTTCGCCGAGGCAATCCAGCTGTACGGGATGCATGTAGACTCGGATTTCCGGATCGGCGAGGTGGCGCGCATCTTCCACGGGCAAGATGCACGACGGCCGCTGCGCGAGGCGTTCGGAACGCCCCACTCGAAACCCGGAGACCGCTGTGAGGTGATCGCTGCCGTGATCGGTGAGCAGGTTCGGGATGCCGATCCGGCGTTCCGCAGTCAGATCGACACAACGTTACGAGACATCCTGTCCCACCCGCCGTTCTTCGGCACCGATGTCCCGGAGCTGACGCCCCAGACCTTCGACGTCGACGAACTGGTCGAGACAGTCAAGAGGTTCGAGGAGATGGAGCCGCGGAAGCTCTCCCCTGGCCATGTTCATCTGGGCGTCAAGGGCGGGATCGCGCTGGTGTTGCTCGGGGCGCTCGCCCGTGAGCACGGAGCGCTGGCCTCCGAGGTCGCCCGGCCGTACACGGTGGTGCAGCGCATGATCCACGATCCCTTCGGCCAAGAGCTACTCGGAGAGGCGATCAAGGCACTCCGATTTGGCGCCGGTCAGCTTCCCGCGCGCGATCCGCAAACGAGGGAGCCGAAGGGCCGCGACGCTGAAAATCGAATCGTCCCGATGACTCCGGCTAACTGCCGAGAGCTGTTCGTGCTGGACGGCTCCGGAGAGCGAGCCGGCGATTCACGCGGCGTCGACGAGATCCTCGCGGAGGTGACTACGATCGCCCGCAACAAGATCGGGCTGCTGCTCGCGGAGCTCAACCGGATCCCCGAGGTGGCCAAGCAAGGGATCGCTCCCCACAAGGTCCGTGATCTCGTCGACCTACTGATGGACCAGGCGGGCGACCTCGACTATCTCGGCCGCAAGGGCGCTGATCATCTGCGGACCTCTGAGGATCGCCCGTCAGACCAAGCCGAGCAGACCGACCCGATCGAGGTGTCGGCCTGATGGGCGCTCGGATGGGGCCGGGCACGTACCTCGCTGCATGGCGTGCGGTCGGACGGTGTTCCGCCCCACCCCACCCGCGACCCAACGCGATAACGCGCGGGATCCCGATCGACCTTCCGTCGGCCGCAAACGTCATCTACGTCGCGTGCATCGAGCAGACCGTCAGATCAGATATGTCGGGTCGAGCACGCGCGGAGTCCGGGTCCGGCTTGGGGAACACGTGCGGCAGCGTGCTCGTGCCCGTTGGCAAGATGTATGGGTGATTGCGCTCTCCGACGGGACCTCGTCCTACCGAGTCCTGCTCGCTGAGGAGTGCGTCGGCCGACTGCTCGACCCTGACGAGAACCGGCGCCCTCCTGGGCGGTGAACGGCGTTGCCGATCCGGCCGGGCACAGCTCGGCAGCCTGGCCCGATCGGGAT
>JBEKRJ010000373.1:0-5371 GCA_049518835.1 Solirubrobacteraceae bacterium | reverse complement strand
GTGAAAGTGTGAAAGTGCCTGGTTTGCGGCTAATCTGAACGGAAAGTTGCCCGGGTCGTCGCTCGTATTCACGAGCTCGCGGCACTCCGGGTCGCAGCTCGCCTCGTACTGGATGACGACGCCGAGGCACGAGCCTAGCCTAGACGCAGCATCGCCGGGAACGGGCTGTTGATCAGCGTAAAGTGCCGACGCTCGCGCTTGAGGGCGACGCTCGAGGACGTCCGGCGGACAGTCATCGACGTTACAGATTGCACACAGTCCGCTCGGCGGTCCCGCAGCCGCCCTCGCCGAAGTGGGTCGCGCCGGTGACGGCAAGCTTGCCAGCCGACGCGGTCCCCGAGGCGTCGACAATGAAAGCTGTCAGCCGCATTGCGGGCGTCGACCGTGATCGTTGTCGAGGTCGGGCCGATGGTGGTTGGTTGGAAACGGATCGGCATGGTCAGAGACGTTGAGGCGCGATCACGATTGGGTGGGACGACACCCGCGGCGCCAGAAACTCGGTCGACGACGAGGTGACATCGACGACCTCGATCGGGCACGGACCGGCGTTGAACAGGGTCAGCGGGAGGTCGGCGAAGCTGCCAACGCAGACCTTGCCGAACTCGCCGTTGTCGGCGATCGCGGCGCTCAGCGCCCCCCACCCCGCCCATCCCCGGTCACGTTCAGATCCACGGCAGGGTTGAACGGGTTCGTGGTGGTGATCTGGATCGTGCCGGTATCGTTATTCCCCGGGGTGGTCGGCGCGAACTCCACCAGCACCGGCGAGGCACGCCGTCTCAGATCCCAATCGACTACTGCACGCTACGGACCGTCCGTTCGGGGCTTCGGGATACGGCCGGGAGGGCGTCGTATCAGCCAACGGCCAGCCAGAAGTGGGCAGTGCTAGCACGAACGATCATCTGGGATGGCGCTCCGCTCACGACGGTGAGGATCGGCAGCTTGATGAAGCCACTCGCAACGTTTCACGGCTCGGGGTGATGCTGAGGTCTGTTCCGCGCTCACCACGCCAGCGCCTGGCCGTCACGGAAGAAACCGCCGGTCGGGCCGTCGTCTTGAAGGACGGCCGCCCAGATCACGCTGGCGGCTCCGGCGGGTATCGCACGGCCGCCGCCGCCCATCTCGGTCGCGGTCCAGCCGGGGCAGACAGCGTTGACGAGGATCCGCTCACCGCGCAACTCGCTGGCAACAATGCGCGTGAGTGCGTTCAGCGCCGCTTTGGTTACGCGATAGCCCGGAGTGCCGGGGCCGATCTCACTGATCGAGCCGGCCTCGCTGGAGACGTTGACGATCCGCGCGTGCGTCCCCGCGCGCAGCAGCGGCAGCAGCGCGAGTGTGATCCGCCAGGCGCCGAGGGTGTTGGTTTGCCAAGCACGCTCGACGCGCTCCAGGTCGGCAGCGACGGCACGCTGGTCGGTGTCATAGTCGATCGCGGCGTTGTTGACCAGCACATCGACGTGACCCAGATGCTCGCGGGCCCAGCCCGCGAAGCGCTCCGCGCTCGTCGCGTCGGCGACGTCGAGCGGCCGCGCCCGTACATCCAACCCCCGTTGTGCGAGACCCGTGGCGGCGGCCTCCCCGCGGTCACGATCGCGGCTGGTCAGGATCACCGTCATTCCGCGCTCCGCTAGCTGGCGACAGACCTCCAGGCCGATCCCGCGATTGGCACCGGTCACGACCGCCACTCTCGGCTCTTTGGCGCTCATCGCGAGCACGCTAGCGCGGCTTTGCGGAGCCAATCCCAGTAATCGCGTTCGTCGTGTTGGAAGCGCGTGCCTAGAGCCTAGATGCGGCGGGGCCGGCGGGGCGAGCCACTGGTGTGGGTTGCTCTCATGGCTTGCAAAGCCCAGGCTCACCATGGACGAGCGACGCACGGCTCGATGCCTCGCCGACGGGCACGAGCGCTCGCCGTCAGGACGTCGGGTGGGAATGGCTTGCGCGACACCTCGATTGTGGACACCTCCGGCCTAGATTTGGATGGTGCCATCCTGGTCAACGGTCCAGCCGGGGTTGTGGGCCACTTCCCACACGTAGCCGTCAGGATCAGCAAATGCCCCGGTCGTACCGCCCCAGTCGGCACGACCGGCAGGACGCACGACGGTGCCGCCCGCTCGCTCTGCCTCGCCCAGAACGACATCCACCTCCTCCGGCGAGCGGACGTTGTGCGCCAACTCGATCCCCGGTGCGCCGTGACCGCCGAGGGCCGTCCAGAGTCCGAACACCATCCCGCCGGCCTGGAAGAAGCAGACCTCGGCGTCGGGCTGCTGGGCACCGGTCCACCCGAGCGCCTCGTAGAACCTGCGAGCCCGCAGCAGGTCGTCAACGCCCAGGGTCACGAGGCTAATGCGCTGCTCCATGGCATGAGCATCCCAAGCGCGGCGGACATCCACGTCCGGTTCGCTGTCGGACTCGGCCGCGGTTTGCGGTCATTTCAGAGCGTCTGCGCGTTGGAAAGGTCGAGACCGATGACCTGGCTGCATAGGGCCTTGGTCCGTGGCCTGCGACGTTCAGCGTTTGACCTGCGCGTCGTCCGGGACCTTCTCGACCTTCGACGTCGCGCCGCGAAGATTGGGGTAGCTGTCTATGACCGGCGACGCGTAGAGGCCTCGTCCTGCTCGGATTTGGTCGGCTGTCGCTAGAACCGGGACGCGCGGCTTGTGTGAGATAGTCCGCGCATGACCACCTCTGAGCAGTCGGGCACCCGTCTCGTGGCCGTGCAGGACCTCGGTGCCTCGCAGGTCGCGGTCGTCGAGAACACACCCCACGGCGCTTTGGCCGTCGGCATCAGTGCGGGCAAGCCGTTCGCGGTCTCCAACCGCTGCCGCCACCTGTTCGTCTCACTCGGGAAGGGACGGGTGACTGACGATGGACGCCTGCAGTGCCCGGCGCACGCGGCGCTCTATGACGTCGGCAGCGGCGCGATGGTGCGGGGACCCCAGGGCGCGTTTAAGCCGCTGGCGGGGGCCGTGAAGGCGACGACCGGCGCACGACCATTGAAGACATTTGCCGTCGAGGTGCGCGACGGCGCAATCTGGCTGGTCAGCTGAACCACGCTCGCGCCCGGCGCCGGCCGCGGCACTGCGAACCGCACTCGCACTGCTACCGGCAGGCGGCTGGGTGGTGTCCACGATCCACGACCGCTGCATGGCGCGCCGACGCCCGGCGGCTTTCGCACTCCCGTGACGCGGCTACCCGCGACCGTCGAGCTGGCGCTCCTCGAGAGCTCAAACCCGGACGATCGCTCCGGCAAGATCTCGGTCGTGGCGGGCGCGACGCGCCCGAGTGTGGGATACGGCGCAGCGGGGCGAAGCCGGGAACAGCGCCGTCTTCGCTCCGAGCGCCAGGCTGCCGGCGGTGGAGCACGTTCAAGCGTCCGCGCTGACCCGCTCTGCCTGCGCTCGAGCGAACTCGGGCCACGCAGTCGATTCCGACCGAGCGCCTCAGGACGGACCACGGGCTCGACACCGGAGCATTAAGCAGCGCTCACGCCGGGCCACGTGCTGATTCCCGTTGATTGCGAAAGTCCGCTACAGCGTGAGAAGCAGGAGCCCAAGCCGGCAGAGCACAAGCTGGAGGCCGTCTGTTTCGAGCCCCGGGTCCCTGTCCGAAGCGTCGTCCCAGGCGAGGGCGGCAGATGCGCGGACGTCTCCGTAACCGGCACCTTCGGCGTCCCGACGACGATCGCCTGTTCGGGCAACGGGCGACGCCGGCTATCGGGTTGTCGGCGAAGCACTCGCCAGCTCCGCGCCGCCGGGAACACGAATGTGATCGTGCGGTGCGAGCGCCGGATGATCGCTCCTCGGCGGTTGCAGGCGTGCGGGCGCGAGGGTCAGGACGACTTCGTCGTGGCATAGCGCAAGCCCGCCCTCGGCGGGCAGGCAACTCTGCGGGTGCTTGCTCGGGGTCGCGGGTCAGCTACTTGCGGGAGGAATCGCCGTGCCCCTTGACTCTCCGCAATGCAGCCACGCGCGAACGTGGAGGTCGACCGCTGGTTCGATCCGGCGGAGGCGCCAACTCCCGGTCGCGGCGCGCCTCGCCTCGACCACCCGAGTGTTTGCAGGAAGGGTGGAACCACCCGGTGCTCGGTTCGGCGACGGGTGGGTTCCGCCCCCACTGGCGGCCTGGCGCACCAGTTCGTCCTGCCGGCTGCTGGTGTGCGCCACCGTCCGCGCGGTCGCGTAGCGCCTCGTTGCTCATCGCTCTGAGATCATGGATAAACCGCACGGTCACGCCGGCGCTGATCAGATTGCTCTGTCTGGCGCCAACTGGCCGAGCGGTGCACAGGATGGACAGCAGTTGCTTGGAGTCGCTGTCAGTGGCCTGCGTACGGCCGACGAGGGGAAGATGACGGAAAACGGCTTCCGTGATCCGGCTGTGCGCGCTGTTGCCGCGGGCACGGGTGCTCGGCGAGCTGATCGCCCAGCTGAGGGCGTTGCGGATTTGCGATCTGGGGGAGCACCACGAACAGGCCGGCGGCGGCCAGCGTTGAACGTCGACCGCACTCTCACCAACTTCTGCGCCAGCCGAAAGCTAGGGGCTGCCCAAAGCTGGGCAGAGTTTCGTGCTAGGGTCCTTTCACTCTCTGGACGTCGAACGACAAGATGGGGGAAAACATGATGGGGGCACGCACGGATGGTTCGGCTAAGCGCAAGCGCCTTCGCGGGTCGGCTGCCAGTCGGCGAAGTATCGCGCTGGCGGTCGCGTCCGCGTTCGTGTTTGGCCTTCTCGGCTTGACGGCGAGTTCGGCGGTGGCGGATGCGACCTGCCCGTGCACGCTGTTCTCCGCGTCGACCGTTCCGCCGGAGGGCTCTTACGATCCCAGTGCCCTGAGCGGCCTGGAACTGGGCGTCGCGTTCTACTCGGACACGTCGGGATACGCCGACGGCGTGCGCTTCTATAAGTTCTCGCAGGACACGAGCCCGCACATCGGCAGTCTGTGGAGCTCGAGCGGCCAGCTGCTTGCTCAGGCGACGTTCACGTCCGAGTCGGCCTCGGGTTGGCAGCAGGTGGATTTCCCGACGCCGGTCGCGGTGACCGCGGACACGATGTATGTGGTCTCGTATCACACCAGCTCGGGCTATTACCCCTTCTCGCCGGGCTTCTTTACGACCGCGAGCTATGACAACGCGCCCCTCCCCGCGCCGGGGGCGAACACGAGCAATCCCAACGGGCTGTTCGCTTACAGCCCGGTGCCGACATTTCCGACGGGAACCTACAACGGCACTAACTATTATGTCGACCCCGTCTATACCCAGCTGCCGCTCCCGGCGAGCGTCACGGCAACGGCGCCCACAGCAGCGCCGCTGATCGGTACGACCGAGCAGTTGCAAGCCGAGGCCGGCTACGGCGACGGTACGAGCAGCGACATCACCTC
>JBEKRJ010000372.1:0-5388 GCA_049518835.1 Solirubrobacteraceae bacterium | reverse complement strand
TGATGCTCGGCAAGGTCCTGGCGTCCAGCCTGACCCTCTCGATCGGCGGCTCGGGAGGGGTGTTCGCCCCCGCGCTGTTCATCGGCGCGATGCTCGGGCTGGCGTTCGGCACCGTCGCGCACCACCTGTTCGGGCCTTCGGTCGGCCCGCCCGCGATGTACGCAGTGGTCGCGATGGGCGGAGTTTTCGCAGCCGCCGCGCAGGCCCCACTGACAGCGATCGCGAGCGTCGCTGAGATGACCGCCAACTTCTCTCTCACGCTCCCGATCATGCTCGCCTGCGGGATCGCCGCGGCGGTCTCAAAGCAGCTGAGCTACGGCAGCATTTACACCACGAAGCTACTGCGCCGCGGGATCGACATCGAGCGGCCAAGAACGACCAATCTGCTACAGAGGCTGACCGTCGCGGATGTCATGCAACCCATTCCACAACCCGAGGGTGACGCACGACTGCTCCGATCGCCAGAGCCCGGCGACGAACGCGACGCGATCCCGGAAGAGCTATGGCGACGCGTGGCAGGCCCGGTGACCGACACCCGCAAACCCCAGGAACTGTTCGGCGAGGAGACACTCGAGCAGGCGTTACGGCAGCTCACCCTGTACGACCACGACGGGCTGCCCGTAGTCTCCCACGACCGCCAGCACCTCCAAGGCTGGATCACCCGCGAGGACGTGCTCCAAACGCTCGCCACCAGCGTGAACTCCTCCGCCAGCGACATCGAGCACGGCGCCGTCGCAGCCGACTTCGCCGCCCAGGACCCCGAAGCACTCGCGCACACGCCCACCACACCGCTCACCGGCTACGAGATCGTCGAGATCACCATCACCCCCGACTCGCCCGCGCTCGGCCGCCACGCCGGAAACATCAGCTGGCCGCCCGGAAGCCTCATCGTCGCCATCAGCGAAGGACGGGAGATCGTGCCCGTCCGCAACGACACCGAACTCCATGCCGGCGAGCGAATCATCCTCCTCGCACCAGCCCGCTCCCATACAAGCTGACCAGCTACCCGCTAATCGCGTTCGGTCCTCCTCGGCTGCTTGATCCGGGCGTGAGCCTCGCAGTCGACGAATGCGCCGTGGGTTGGCCGTGACTGTTCCCGGTTCAGCGGTAGTCGGGGTTGGCGAAGTCGAATCGGCAGCCGGCGTCCCACAGGCTCTTCTGGTTACCGTGCGCGGGGATGCCGCCAGCGTCCTTGAGCATCCGCGCGAGGTGCATCAGGTTCCAGGCGAGGAACGTGGTGTTGCGGTTGGTGAAGTCGTTCTCCGGTCCGCCCGAGCCGGGATCGAGATAGCTCGGACCAGGCCCGGCCTCGCCGAGCCATACCGAGTCGGCCTGTGGCGGGATGACGTACCCGAGGTGCTGCAGCGAGTAGAGGATGTTCATCGCACAGTGCTTGGCGCCGTCCTCGTTGCCGGTGATCATGCACCCACCGACGCGACCGTAGTACGCCCACTGGCCCGCGTCGTTCAGGAGATGGCTGTTGCCGTAGAGCCGTTCGATCACCTGCGTGCAGACCGAGGACTTCTCGCCCAGCCAGATCGGCGAGAGCAGCACCAGGATGTCCGCGGCCATCACCTTCTCGAAGATCTCCGGCCAGTCGTCGTGCTCCCAGCCGTGCTCGGTCATGTCCGGGTACACCCCGGTCGCGATCTGGTGGTCAACCGCCCGGACGACGTCGACAGAGACCCCGTTGCGCTCCATGATCGCGACCGCGAGATCCGCGAGACCCCGCGTGTTCGACACCTCCGGCGAGCGCTTCAGCGTGCAGTTGATGAACAGCGCGCTCAGATCCGAGAAGTCCCACTTCGACTCGGCTGCCAACTGCTCGTGCCGTTCGGTCAGATTCGCCATCGGCTATCTCCTCATCGTGCTAGGTCCGTGATGTTGGGCAGTCTCTCGCAAGCCCAAAAGCCCGCTCCGACTGGGGGTCCTTCAGGAGCGCCTGCGCTGCTCTGCTGCGACCGGGCTTGTGGCAGGTGGCGTGCCGGTGTCGGCTGGTTCGGTCGCACAACCGACGCGTTCTGCTAGCATTCTGCGACATGAAGACGCTGTATCTGCGCAACGTGCCGGAGGAGGTGAGCGAGCGGCTTGCGTCGCTGGCGGCTCGGGAGGGGCTCTCGGTGTCGGCGTTCGCGCTGCGGGAGCTGGGGGAGGCCGCGCGGCGCGCCGACAACCCGGCGCTGCTTGGTGAGCTGCCCGATCTCGACGTGTCGGCGAGCGATGTGATCGCCGATCTCGAGGCTGGGCGCGCTGGCCGTTGATCGTGCTCGACGCCTCCGCCGGCGTGCTGGCGCTGCTCAACGATGGCGACGCGCGGCGATCGCTCGCTGGCGAGACGGTCGCGGTCCCGCACCTGGCCGACTCTGAGGTCGCGCACGCGTTGCGGGGGCAGGTGCTCCGCGGCAGCGTCGGCGCCGATCAGGCCGGCGCGGCGCTCGCGCGCTGGGCGCGGCTCGGCTTGCGCCGCTTCGCGGTCGTTGGCCTGCTTGGGCGAATGTGGGAGCTGCGCGAGAACCTGAGCGCCTATGACGCGAGCTACGTGGCGCTGGCGGAGGCCCTCGCGTCCGGGCTCGTGACCGCCGACGCTCGGATCGCTCGCTCGCCCGGGGCGAGATGCGCGATCACCGTTGTCCGGCGCTGAGCTCGTCGCACCCGACGCTCGCTGGGCGGCGTGCCGGCGCCGGCCGTTGTGTCCCTCCTTCCCATTTCATAAGAGTGATTGAGAAACGGGGCAGGGGTCGACGAGGTGCTCGAGCGCGCCGAGGGCTGGCGCGCGCCGATCCGGGAGCCGGGCGACGGACCGCCCGGGCCCGAGGAGCTGCTGTTGATCGTCCTTCGTCACTACCAGCGGCGGTCTGAGAACACGCGGGCGCTGTACGCGCGCGAGCTCGTGCTGTTCCTCGCCCACTGCCAAAGCCGCGGCCAGGACCCGTACGCCGTCCGCTCAGAGCAGATCGAGGACTACCTTGCGGTGCTCGGGGCCGCCGGGCTCGCCGAGGCCTCCCGCGCGCTCGCGCTGGCGGCGGTCGCCGCCTACTACCGCCGCGCCGCCCACGAGGGCGCGATCGAGCGGGACCCATGCGCGATCGTCGAGCGGCCCAGGCCTGCTGCCTCAGAGCAGAACCAGGCGAGGGCGCTCTCGCGAGCGCAGGCCGCGCAGCTGCTTGCCGCCGCCCGCGCCCGCTCGACGTTGCACGAGCTGCTTGTCTGCCTGCTGTTCTTCAACGGCCTGCGGGTCTCCGAGGCCGTCGCCGCCGACGTCGAGGATCTCGCAGAGCACCAAGGCCAGCGCGTGCTCGCGATCCGCGGCAAAGGCAACACCGAGAAGAACCACCGCGTTCCGCTGAACGCCCCCACGATCGACGCGCTCGACCGCTGGCTTCACGAGCGCGCGAGGATCGCCACCGGCGCCGACAGCGGGCCGCTGCTGCTCTCCCCCACCACCCGCCGGCCGCTCACGCGCCAGGCGATCTACGGGCAGATCAACCGCCTCGCCCGCTCAGCCGGCCTCGGCGAGCTCACCCCGCACGGACTCCGCGCCACGATGGTCACGCTGGCGCTCGGCGCCGGCATGCCCCTCCGTGACGTCCAAGACTCCGCCCGGCACGCCGACCCCCGCACCACCCGCCGCTACGACCGCGACCGGCACTCACTCAACCGCCACGCCGCACTGCGCCTCGCCGAACTCGCCGACCCCAAACCGCGGCCATGAGCCAGGCCCCCGACCGACCGGGGCCTCCAGGCCCACAAGAACGCCGATCGCTTCCACTCTCGTAGGCAGGAGCAGAAGCGGATCTGAGCGAGGTGGCCACTCGTGCGTCTGTTCCGTTGCGAGAGCCACTGGACCGCCAGGGACTTCCGCTTCGGCGCGAGCGTTAGCAGTGCTGGCACGTCGTTTACACCCGAGGGGGGACATAAACGGCAGTATCCCTAGTTGCATTTTCGGGCCGGTTCGGCCGTCGAAACGACCCTCAGCGGACGAGCTCGGAGTACCGCCGCCAGGCCGCCTCGAAGCCGACCTCGCGGCCGTTGAGCTCGCGACGCAGCTCGGCGAGCCAGTACTCCGCGAAGTAGCTCGGCTCGAGCTCGAGGCTGGCGGCGATCAGCTCCAGCGAGCGGCGGCTCGGGTACTCGCGTCCAGACGCGAGCCCGCACAGGTACGCGTATGTGACGCCGCGGCCCTCGGGATCGAGGGCCCGCGTCAGGTCGGCCAGCGCCCTGTAGGTCAGGTCGCGCTTGCCCATCAGCGCCCGCAGCGTGACGGTGATCGGCCCCGCGCTCACCGGAGAGTCGTTGGTCGCAGAGCCTGCTGGCGTTGCGAGCACAGGGACGGCTCCACACCGCGGCCGTGCAGACAGCGGCCGAGGCCCTCGAGGTCGACGTCCGGACCGTCTGGCGATGGCTAGCCGCCGGCTGCTATGAGCCGGGCACGCGCAGCGGCTGGCAGACGACGCCCGGGGCGATCGAGGTGTTCTACCGCGCCGGTGGTCGGCCCACGGCGGCGTGGCGGCTGCTGCGCGAGGACGGCGCCGCGCCGCCATCGCTGCCGGTGTTCTGCCGTGCGCTGAGCCGCGACCTCTCGCCCGCCGAGCGTGCGTACGCGCGCCACGGCGAAGACGGCCGCCGGCGCTACTCGGTGTACCGGCGCTGGGAGCCCGCGGCGCGCAACGAGGTGTGGGAGACCGACCACGCGGAGCTGGACATCAACGTCCTGCCGTTGCGCGGGCGGCGGCTCGCGCGGCCGTGGCCGACCCTGATCGAGGACGGCTTCTCGCGCCTGGCGATGGGCTGGGCGCTATCGCTTCAGCCGACGAGCGCCGAGGTGCTTGTGGCGGTCCGCGAAGGGATCGTGATCGACCCCGCGCGCGGACCGTGGGGCGGCGTCCCGCAGCTGATCCGCTTCGACGGCGCCCGCGAGTTCCTCGCCCACGCGGTCACCCGCGCAGCGGGAGAGCTCGGTTGCGCGGCGCTGCCGGCGCCGCCGTACTCGCCGCATCGCAAGCAAGGGGAAGATCGAGCGCCTTCATAGAACGATCGGCGAAGGGCTGATCGCAACGCTGCCGCACTACACCGGCGGCCCGAGGCAGGCGAACGGGAAGCTGTACGCGCAGCCGGCGCCGCTGACGCTTCCGCAGCTGCAGACGCGGCTGCGGGAGTTCATCGACGCTTACAACACCGAGCACCGCCACTCGAGCCTCGCTGACCCCGGCCGAGAGATGGGCCAGCTCTGCAGCCCCGCTCGAGTTGATCGACCCAGAGCGGTCGCGGTGGATGCTGATGGTCGACCAGACACGGGTGGTAAACAAGGACGGCATCCACTTCGGGAGCGACATCTTCATCGCCCCCGAGCTGACGCGAATCGGCGGCAAGACGGTCGAGGTTCGCTAC
>JBEKRJ010000371.1:0-5388 GCA_049518835.1 Solirubrobacteraceae bacterium | reverse complement strand
GGGGATCCGGTTGGTGGTTGAGCGCTCCTCTGCCGCCGTGACAGTCGCGGCGAGCCGAGTCGCGAGCAACGCGCCGAGCGCGAGGTTCGCGACCAGGCGTTTGGGTTTGCTCGGCCTTGTGTCGGATGCCCGCGAACGCGATCATGGTCCAATCAGCTCCGCGACGGCGATCTTCTCCTACGAGCGGGCGTGCTCGCGCTTCGGCTGGGACGTTCCCGACGGCTTCAGCATCGCTTGTGCGCCGGCTTGCTCGTGCATCGCCGTTCGGGTGTGTGCGCTCAACGACAGCAAGGAGATGTGATGGTCGCTTCGGCGCCCGAGCCTCGGCCGCTGGTCAGGGACGTGTTGCTGCGCGATGGGTCGACGCTGCGGTTGCAGTCTCCGACGCCGCTGGATTTTGACGACATCAGGACCTTCTATGACGGCCTCTCGCCGGACAGCCGGTACCTCCGCTTCCACGGTTTTGGGCGGACAGACACTGTCGCGCGCGCGGACGCGGACGCCACTGGCGTTGATCGCATGGCGCTGATCGGCCGTCACGACGGCCACGTGGTGGCTTCCGGCAGCTATGACGGGTTGCGTGAGCCCGGCGTCGCCGAGGTCGCGTTTGCGGTGGCTGATGATGATCAGCGCCGTGGGATCGCGATGCGGATGCTCGAGCAGCTCGCGGCGATCGCGGCGGACCGCGGGATCCACCGCTTCGATGCGGAGGTGATGGCCAACAATGTGCCGATGCTGGGGGTGTTCGAGCATGCCGGCTTCGCCGTGCGGCGCCGGGGTTCGTTTGGAGAGCTGACGGTGTCGCTGGACATCACCCCGACGGAGGCGGTGCAGCAGCGGATCGACGAGCGCGACCATGTCGCCGCGATCGCATCGTTGCGACGGGTCTTCGCGCCTTCGTCGGTAGCGGTGATGGGCGCCGCGGCCACGCCGGGTAATGTCGGTCGAGCGGTGCTCGCGAGCATCATCGCGGGCGGCTTTGAGGGTGTCGTGACACCGGTCAACCGTGTGGGGGGTGCGGTGTGCTCGATCCGCGCCGCTCGCAGCCTCGCCGAGCTGGAGGTCGCTCCGGAGCTCGTGATCATTGCGGCTGCGGGCGATGAGGTACTCGAATTCGCCGCCGAGGCGGCCGCGAAGGGTGCAAGCGCGTTGCTCGTTCTCCCTACCGGTGCTGGACAGGACGCCGAGGCGTCCCGCGCGCGAGAAGAGCGGCTGCTGGAGATCGTTCGGGGTGGGGGCTTGCGGATGGTCGGGCCGAGCTCGTTGGGGGTGCTGAACACCGCCCCCGACGTCAGCCTGAACGCCACGTTCACCGGCGCCAGCGTCCGCGCCGGAGCTCTGGCGATCGGCTCGCCATCGGGCGCGGTCGGGATCGGTCTGCTCGGTCATGCGGCGGCCCGGCAGCTGGGGGTCTCGATGTTTGCCTCGCTTGGCGACCGCGCCGACGTCTCGACCAACGACCTGCTCGAGTGCTGGGAGCAAGACGAGCGAACGTCCGCGGTGGTCCTGTACGTGGAGTCGTTCGGCCGTCCTGAGCGCTTTACGCGGATCGCTCGGCGCGTGTCGCGCCGCAAGCCGATCCTCGTGGTCAAGGGGCGTCGTCAGGCGGAGCGGGTGCTCAGCGAAGCGCGCTCGCACACGGCCGCGGCGCTGCGCGGCGAATCCGTTATCGACGCGTTGCTGTATCAAGCTGGGGTGCTGCGGTTCCGCGGCGGTGAGGAGCTGTTCGACGCCGCCGATTTCTTTGAGCGCCAGCCGCTGCCGAGCGGACGGCGGACCGGGATCGTGAGCAACTCCGCGGGTGTGGCGACGCTCGCCGCCGACGCGTGCGCGACGCGCGGGCTGGAGGTGAGAGAGGCGAGCGAAGCGCAGAACCCTCTGGTCTTGGGGATCAGCGCGCGACCGGACGAATACGCTGCGAGCATCCGCGAGCTGCTCGGCGATGCCGGGATCGATGCGCTGATGGTCTTCTACGTCGACTTTTACGACGGCGAGCCGGAGGCCATACTCGAGGCGATCTCGGCGGTCTCCGAGGGGCAGCCCAAGCCGGTTGTGGCATCTGTATTGCGGTCCGACGGCCGGTTGCCGGCGCGGACCGGCTTGGGCGTGCCGAACTTCTTGTTCCCCGAGTCGTGTGCGGCCGTGCTCGCGCGCGCAGCCGAACGCCGCGAATGGCTCTCGCGGCCGCTCGGCGAGGCCCCGCACTATCGCGACCTGGACGTGCCGGCGGCGCGGGCGGTGATCGCTTCGTTTCTTGAGCGCGAGCCCGCGGGCGGCTGGCTTTCGCTCCCTGAGGCGGAAGCTCTGCTGGCCACGCACGGGATCCCGTTTGGCGCCTCGCATCACTGCCGCGATGTCGAGCGCGCGGTTGCGGTGGCGGCGGAAATCGGCGCTCCGGTCGCGCTCAAGGCGGACTTTGCCGCTCCCGCGCATGCGAGCGACATCGACGCTGTGATGCTCGGGTTAGAAGACGAGTCGGCTGTGCGATCCGGCTGGCGCGAGCTCGAACGACGGGTGCATACGGCCGGCCGGGAATGGATCGGAGCGATCGTCCAGCGCCTCATCGCGCCCGGGGGGGCCGACGTGCTGGTGGGGGCCATCGGCGATCCCGATTTGGGCCCAGTGCTGGCGGTCGGGTTCGGCGGTCGCCGGGCCGGTCTTGGTCGAACGGCCGCGTTTCGGGTGCTGCCGGTAACGGACGCAGAGGCCGACGAGCTGATCGACTCGGCCGAGGGCATCACCACTCAGCTCAATGGGTTCCGCGGCAGCGCTGTCCTGGATCGACAGGCGCTGCGCGAGCTGATGCTGCGCTTTGCCCTCCTGCTCCGCGAGCTCCCAGAGGTCGTCGAGACGGACCTCAACCCCGTCCGGTGCATGCCAAGCGGCTGCATCGCGCTTGACATGCGGGTGCGAATCGAGCACCGTCGCCCAGTCGAGCGCGTCAAGACCTGGTGACGCTCGCGCCACCGACGCGGTCGGCGACCTGCTGGACCGAGGCGCGGTCTGCAGGCCGCGTGCGCTAGCTCAAGTTGATGGCCGACGCATTCAGCGCACGTGTCGCTGGCGGACTGCACGGACTCGGCTCGACGCGTAACGGCGTGCAGCCAGCCGCGGACTGTCGCGTCCGTCTCGGGATCTCGTTCAAGTACAACCGCCGGCGCCGGTGCGGGTGCCATGCCGAAGCCGCTGATCCCGGGGTGGATGTGCTTGGCGCGCCGCGATCATCGTGGGGCTGACCTTTCGCGCCGGCGGGAGACCAAGGTGCTAGCGTGGGAATGAGGCTCCGTGGAGTGCGACCGCCGGAGGTAAACCTGCCCGTGGAGTGCGACCGCCGGGCTTCATCACCGAAAGGACCGATGCAAATGTCCCAGGCCGTCATCATCGACGCGATCAGGACGCCGGTAGGCCGAGCCTTCAAGGGCTCGCTCGCCTCGTTACGCCCGGACGAGACGCTCGCCTTCGCCGTCGACAAATTGCTGGAGCGCAACCCCAACGTGGACCCGAGCACCGTTGAGGAGCTGATCGCCGGCTGCGGCATGCCGCAGGGCCTGCAGGCGAACAACATCGCGCGCATCGCCGTGCTGCTGTCCAACAAGCTCGGTCAGAACACAAACGGCTTGACCGTCTCGCGCTACTGCGCCTCCGGGCTTGAAGCGATCCGGATCGCCGCCAACAACGTCGCCGTGGGCCAGGGCGACACCTACATCGCGGGTGGCGTCGAGTTCGTGTCGCGCTTCGACGGCTCGAACGAGGCCGCTCATCCCGAGGATCACAACGAGCACTTGCAGGGCCACAACGGCGAGCCCGACGCGTTTATCGCGATGGGTCTCACCGCCGAGAACGTGGCCGAGCGCTACGGCGTGACGCGTGAGCAGCAGGACGAGTACGCGCAACGGTCCCAGGAGCGTGCGGTCGCAGCGCAGCAGGGAGGGGTCTTTGACCGCGAGATCATCGCGGTGACGCTCGCCGACGGCACCGTGGTCAGCAAGGACGACGGCCCGAGGGCGAGCTCGACGGTCGAGAAGCTGGCGTCGCTGGAGCCGGCCTTCAGGCCCGGCGGCACCGTGACCGCCGGTAACTCCTGCCCGCTGAACGACGGCGCCGCCGCGGCGCTCGTGATGAGCGCCGAAAAGGCCCAAGAGCTCGGCCTCAAGCCCCGTGCGCGCGTAATCACGGCAGCGACCTGGGCCAACGAGCCCGAGTACATGGGCGTGGCCCCGATCGGGGCCGTCAAAAAGGCGTTGAAGCGAGCCGGTATGACGATCGACGACGTCGACATTGTCGAGCTCAACGAGGCGTTCGCGGCGCAGGTGATCCCGATCTCGCAGGAGTGCGGCTTCAACATGGACAACCTCAACCCGCACGGCGGCGCGATCGCCCTCGGTCATCCGTTCGGGATGACCGGTGTGCGCATCATGACGACCCTGCTCAACGACCTCGAGACGCTCGATGGCACGATCGGCCTTGAGACGATGTGCGTCGCCGGGGGCCAGGGAGAGGCGATGCTGATCGAGCGTCTGAAGTAACCACATGGCCCGCCCCCGTTTCCCGCGCACGCGAGCGGACCCGCCCTCCCTTCCCCGCCTGCCCGTACCCTTTCTTTCCCGTCTGCGGGCGGGCGGGCGGCCGGCCGGCGGCCGGCGCGCTGTACCAAATAAGACTCCCCTCCGGAGGCCGGTCGCTGTTGCGACGCGATTGACGCGGCCGCTCCCGAGCCGACGCCCCGAAGTTCCCACGCCAGCGACTTCTGCGATCGCCCAGAAGCACTCGTGCGCGATCAGGCCGGCGGACGACTGCGTGCGTCTTGGCCGCGCCACCGGGCTGACGGCCGCCTTCGCAACAAGGCCGACGTTGTCGAGCGCGGCCATAGTAACCACATGGCCATTCTGCGGATCTTCCGGGACGCGTGCGCGGAGCCTCCAACGATGTCCGCGTGTTCCTGGTGGGCGCCCGCGCGCTCCGGGTGGCGGTGCCCCGCGGCCACCTGTTGATCATGTCTGCCGGTCGCGACTGCCTCGCGGACGGGTCCGTGCGATCTTTTGAGCTTATGCGCACAAACGCCGTGCGATCGGAGTAGTGTTGTTGGTGGAGCTGGCCCTGCGGCCAGGGTTCTCGTCCCAGCTTGGATCACCGACTGCGCGACTTGTGCGCCACAGGGTGAGGAGCGTGGGTTACTGGTTTTGACTGCGGGGCTGGTGGCTTGCGTCTAGGGCGTTATCCCGCCGGCCCGGTGGATGCGTCGCAATGTGATTGACCGCGCGGGGGTCTAGCCCTCCTTCGTAGCGCGGCGGATCCGGCCGTTCCCCCCAGAGGAGAGTCGCAAGATGTCGATTGTCGAGTCAACCGTTTATGACGCGCCGGGCGAGCCCGGTAGCCCGGTAGAGCTGA
>JBEKRJ010000370.1:0-5392 GCA_049518835.1 Solirubrobacteraceae bacterium | reverse complement strand
GGGAATACGAAATTTCGTATTCCCTGTTGCATCGACATGCCCGTTTCGAAGGCGATCGGCTGTAGCGCCTGCGCTCCAGGCGCTAGATGCTCCGGCCGGAGCACCGGCGGGAAGTACACATTCCCTGTCACATCATCCGGGAGGCCGATGACCGGCCAGGTTGTAGCGCTACACCCAAGCAAGACCACCGCCGACGCAGCCGAGATGTTCCTTCAGCGCGACATGGCTGCCACGACCAGGCGTTCCTATACGCAGACGATCAACCGGCTCACCGCCGAGTACGGCACCTTGGCGCTTGGAGCGCTCGATGGCGCGACCCTCGACGCGTTCACCGCGGCGGCTTGGGGACAGTGCGCCGCGGCGACATGGAACCGGCATGTCGCGACGTTGCGCTCGTTCACCGCGTTCGCGCGACGCCGGGGCTGGCTGACCACGGGTCCCGCGAGCGTCCTGGAACGCCGTAGCGAACCGGCCGATTGGACCAGGGCGATCGCCGCGGCCTCGCTGGAACGGCTGTTTCGCCGCGAGGACGTCGCGGTCCGCGAGAAATGCCTCTGGCGCCTGCTGTATGAGACCGCCGCCCGCGCGCAAGAAGTCCTCAGCGCCGACGTGACGGACCTCGACCCGGAGAACAAGCGCCTGCGCGTACGGCGCAAAGGCGGCGATAGCGACTGGCTGCACTTCCAATCCGGCTCAGCACGGCTGCTGCCGAGGCTGATCGGCGAGCGCGATGCCGGTCCGATCTTCCTCGCCGACCGGCGGCCCGGTCCCGGCCGCGCGCCCGCCTCGTTGGCCTGTGCCCGATCACCGGCCGTAGCCGCCTCTCCTACGAGCGATCCGCCTACCTGTTCAAGCACAGCTCGCTGAAGGTCAGCAAGACGGGCTGGACGCTGCACCAGCTGCGCCACTCCGCCCTGACGCACCTCGCCGAAGCCGGCGTCAACCTACCCCTGCTGATGGCCAAAAGCGGCCACGAAAACGTCCGATCACTACAGAAGTACGCGCGACCGAGCGCCGAAGCCGTCGCCGCCATGACCGCCGCTCACGACCCAAGCCCGCCGCCGTCGATAACCGCGGGTCGGCGGGAGCGGCTCCCCCTCCGCCGATCGGTGCTGCATTCTCGGAAGGCGGCAAAGTCGGAAAGGCCCGCCACATGGGCCGGTTCTGCTCAATTGGCGTCTTCGGATCTGGCGAGGAAGAGGTGCGCGCCGGTCGCGCGCCGCAGACCTGTATTTGGCCCGCGCAGGTCCGTACGTACTCTGCCTAGGGGTTAGTACTGTCGGGATCTGTGGCGGGGGGCGGATGTTCGGCTGTGGCTATGTTCGTAGTGTGTCGGCGTGCGGCTCGATCGCCCCTCTGCTGACGCTGAGGTGTCTGGTTGCCAGCTCGATGGGACGGTGCCGCCGAGCATCGGCGGATCGGCAGCGGAGGCCCGCACACAGGTTCCGGGGGCTGCCCCTGGCGGAGCGCGGCAGGATGGGGCGTTTGTCGGGGCCGCGGGATCCGCACCGCCGGCTGGCCCCCGCCCCAAGCGACTGGGGGCTTGGGAGCAGTGGCTGAGGTATTTCTTGGTTCCGCTGATGATCTGCGGGGTGTTCGCCGGGGTCGTGACGCTCGCCCTGGTGCGGGGGGACGCGAGTGATCGCCGGAAGCTCAACGACGAGTTTCGGTTGCGCACGTTGAGCGCCGGGAGCTTGGTCGAGTCCTACGTGGGCACGCAGGAGTCGTTGATGATCGCGCGGGCGGAGGACCTTCTGTCGGGCCGAACGATCACCCGCCACGATCTGCAGCTGGCGCTTTCGGGGCTGGGGTATCAGGGCGGGGCGTCATTCGACGGCAGCGGGCGAGTGCTGGTCAATCAGCCCTACACCCCCAGCCTGATCGGACGGAATTTCAGCAGCTCTCTCGAGCACGTCCACATTGCCGTTCAGCAGAACCGTCCGGGGGTCTCGCAGGCACTGATCTCGCCGGGGATGAAGATTCCCGTTGCCGGGATCGCCGTTCCCTACCGCACCGGCTACGGCCGACGGATCTTCACCGGCGCGTTTGCTTTGCAGGGCCCGACGCTGAACAGTCTGACCCGTCAGGAGATGGGACCGGGGAGCACGACGGCTTACCTGATCGATCGGCACGGCAACCTGATCGCATCCACGGTCGCGCTGGGCGCGGCGATCACGCCGCTGTCTGAGCGAGCGCCCGGACTGGCTCGCGCTCTGGCCCGGAATCCCGACGGCACTTACCAAACCGCGGGGCAGCAGTATCGGTACGCCTCGGCGGCGATTGGTGGCACCGGTGGGTGGCGGCTGGTTACCGGCGTGCGGAGCGCCGACCTTTACGCGCCGCTTAGCTCAGGAGAATCGACTGACCGGTGGCTGATCGTTGCGACGATTATCATCGCGCTGGCGGCAGCGGCGGCGTTCGGCGTGAACGAGCGCCGGCGAAAGCTCGTAGGGCAAACTGTCTTGGCGCTCAATGCCGAGCTCGAGCTCGCACAACGGATCGCGGAGCTCGGCTCGTTCTCGACCGACCCCGGGTCCGGGGAGATGGTGTGGTCGGCGGAGACGTTTCGGATCTTCGCTCGCGACCCCGCGTCCGGCCCGCCGCGCGCGACCGAGCTGCTCACCTACATCCACCCCGAGGACGTCGAGCTCGTGCGGGCGGCGTACAAGGGCGTACTCGGCGACGACACGGGAGTAGAGCTTGACGTTCGTGTTCGCGCGGGTGATTGCGCCGAGCGGATCCTGCACCTGATCGTTCGGCGAGACCCGGACCGACATGGCTTCTGCTGGGGGACGGTGCAGGACGTGACGCGATTGCGAGCGGTGGAGCGCGCGCTGCGTGAGCAAAGCGCGCGGGCGGAGAGCGCGAGCCAGGCCAAGAACGAGTTCCTGGCGCGGATGAGCCACGAACTGCGCACCCCCCTGAACTCGATCATGGGGTTCGGCCAGTTGCTCGAGCTCGAAGGGCTCGATCCACGCCAGCGCGAGCACGTCGACTACGTGCTGAAGGCCTCCGGACATCTGCTCGAGCTGATCAACGAGGTGCTCGAGCTCGCGAAGATCGAGGCCGGCCAGACAACCATCTCGCCCGAGCCGGTCGCGCTCGCGGACCTGGTTCGTGAGGCGCTGGCGCTGATCGCGCCGCTAGCCGCCGAGCACGACATCACGCTTGCGAGCAACACCGACGGGCTGTCGCTCGAAGGGCACGTGCAGGCCGATCGCCAGCGCCTCGCGCAGGTGCTGCTCAACTTGTTCTCAAACGCGATCAAGTACAACCGTGCCGGCGGGCGCGTTGACGTCTCGTTTGCGGTCACCGAAGCCGGTCGCGTGCGGACGACGATCGCCGACACGGGCATCGGACTCCAGCCCGCGCAGCTCGCGAAGCTGTTCGACCCATTTGAGCGACTCGGCGCCGAGCTCACCCAGGTCGAAGGCACCGGCCTCGGCCTCGCGCTGTCCAAAGGGCTGCTCGAGGCGATGGGCGGCACGATCGAGGTCGCCTCGCAACCCGCCATCGGCACCGCGGTCACGATCGAGCTCGCCAGCGCTCAGCCGTCCGACAGCGAGCACACGCCCGGACCCCGCGATCAAGAGCCCGCCGGACTCGGCGAGCGCGGCAGCAAACGCCAGGTGATCCTCTACATCGAGGACAACCTCTCCAACCTCACGCTCGTGGAACGGATCCTGGATCGGTATCCAGCCGTCGAGCTGCTCCCCGCGATGCAAGCGACGATCGGGCTCGAACTCGCCCGCCAGCATCGCCCCGACCTGATCGTGCTCGACCTCCACCTCCCCGACATGCCCGGCACCGAGGTCCTCAACCGCCTCAAAGCACAGCCGCCGACCCGCGAGATCCCCGTCATCGTCCTCACCGCAGACGCTTCAAAAGGCCAGTCAGAACGCGTCACAGCGCTCGGAGCCGCCGCGTACCTCACGAAACCCCTCGACGTCCCCCGATTCGTCGAAGTCATCGCCGACAATCTCGCAGTGCGACCGGTGGCGGCGACCAAACCTCAGTAGGGCCGAGGTTGGGCTACTTGTCGGTTGGTGCCACGCTCCTTAGCGGCAGCCCAGGCTAGGCAGCTCCAGCGCGCCGCGCCGCGCCGCGCCGCCGCGCGTGATCGCCGCGAGGGGCCTGAGAAGCACCCACTCAGAACAGCAACGAGCCATACCGCCAGCGCCGGACACGCAACCGTCTCGTAAACCAGGGTTAGTTCGGGTCCATGTGCGAAAAGCCCGTACTTGTGGGCGTTGCACGTCGGTGACATATCACCGAAGGGCCGAGGCGGCGGGGCCTGGGCCAGTGCGAGCCATCGTTTTCACTGGGGCGCCCCACCTGGCTCGAGGCACTCCGGTGCCATCGGTGACGTCGACTACAGAACATATCGATGGACGTCACCGACAGAACGACTCCCCACCGTCGGTGACGTTGGTGACGCGCCTGGTAGGCGTCTACATAACCCTCATTTACGCAACACCCACCGGCCATGACCGCTTTGCAGGGACTTTGCGCGTCCGGAACCAGTGTCCGAAATCAACGTCCCAGCATTGGTGCTGTCCGCGAGTTTTGAGACGATGCGCGCGGCCGTGTGCGGGTACATCGAGGGCGTGATCCGCTGGCATAACGGCGTCGCGGCTTACGCGCCTTCCCGCTGATCACCGGCCGCTACCCGCGCCATTCAGTCCGCAGACCGAACGGCGGTTTGCTCGACACGGGGATCGTGCCGCTCGCGAGAGGAATCACGGCCTGATGCTCGAAAGATTCCGGGCCCCATCGGCAGCGGCCGCGCGCCAAATCGGGCACTGCCCCCTTACCCCGACGCCGCGCCCGCCGCCGACCCGCCGGCGCGGACCTCGATCTGGAACGCCTCGCCGGTCGTGATGTCGGTCACTGCCACCGAGCAGTAGCGTTCCGGCCCTGCCCACAGAAGCCGCACGTGAACGCCGTTGGCGCTGCGACTGGTGAGCTCTCGGAGCGCGGTGATATTCGTCGCGTTCACGTCGTCCTCCCCAAGCGGACGGATTGATTGCGCGGTCTCGCTAAGGCTGCATCGGCCTCGAATCGTCGCCAGACAGAGGCGAAACTGCCAATCGCAGTCAGCGCTTTGCCGCAACCTGACGCGGCGCGAACGCTTTCCGTCTCGCCGCCGCAATCGAGTACCGGCAGTCGTGACGCGGCCCGCTTGCCTTCCCGCGCGGGCACCGAGCTCCTCCATCTCGACGCGTCGGGCTGGCAGCATGAGTACTGGCTTGACATCGATCCCGGGCGCCTTCCCGCAGCTCTGGTCCGCGCGGCGGACGGCCGGCCGCTGACGATCACGGTGCCGATCGGCACCAAGAGCGTGGTCGCGCAGGTCTGGCGTGTCGCGGTCGGTCGCGTGCCTCTGTTCTTC
>JBEKRJ010000369.1:0-5395 GCA_049518835.1 Solirubrobacteraceae bacterium | reverse complement strand
CTGTTCCTCGGACGCCGGCGTGCGGCTGGGGGCGACGGAGTTGAGCGCGATCACGATCACGCGCTTGGCTCCCAGCCACAGCGCCGGCTTGATCGGCGTGTTCAGCCGCGGGGCGCCGTCGTAGTACCAGCCGGCCGCCGGTTCGGGTTCGGTCACGCGCACGGCGGGGAACAGCGCCGGGATCGCCGAGGAGGCGAGGATGTGCTCGGCGGCCAGCTTTGGCGTCGCGACGTACTCGATCCCACGCAGCGGGTCCTCGCGGTGGCGCGGCGTCCCGCCCTGATGAAAGACGACCGATCGGTTGCCGTGGGCGGGGGTCGCGACGATCCCGACCGCCAGCTGCTGCGCGCGGATGTTCTCGCTCAGCTGGTCGAAGTCGACCAGCTTGTCGAGCGTCTGCGCGAGCGGTTCGGGGTTCAGGATCGACGGGGCGTGAAGGCTGTTGACGGGCAGGAACTCGCCGACGTAGCGCAGAAACCGGGCCGCGCCGCCGGGCGCCATCAGCGGCGCGAGCACGTCCCCGAATTGCAGCTCGCGCCAGAACCGCAGCCCGTCGTCGATCGCGTCCTCGACGGGACGGTGCCAATTGGCCGCCAGATACCCGGAGATCAGCGCGCCGGCGCTGGTCCCGACGATCACGCTGACCTGATCCTTGAGCTCTGGCAGCAGCACCGTCAACGCGCCGGATGCGTACGCGCCACGCGCGCCGCCGCCACCGAGCACCAAGCCGACATCGCGCCCGGCACCATCTTGCTCGTTCACCGGCGAATCGCTTCCGCGCTGCCGCACACGTCATCATTGCCAGCAACACGCATGTCTGGTGGCATCAGGAACTCTCTTTCGCTGGCTGTCATAACCGACTATATGGCGAAATTTGGAAATGCAGATCTAGAATTGTCATTCTGTGAAGATGTCATCGCGCGTGGCCCCGACCAACTGGCCAGCAAGCAGAGCATCGGCGACCTCCTAACGATTCTCACCCGATAAGGCCCCGCCCACGATCGCCCTCGAGCGTTAGCACCCGAGCACGTTCGTGAAACGTGATCGAACGATCGCCGCACGTGAGCCTCAGTGCTCCGGTCAACATGAGTACCATCACCGTTGTTGACCGACGGTGTGCCTGTCCGGAGCATGAAGCACCTGTTCGAGCTTGCGTTGCAGCTCGAGGCGCCGTGGCGCGTAGTGAGTAGCGATATCGATTTCGAAGGCCAGCGAGTCGATTTGCGCCTGGGCTTCCGGGCCAATTCGCGATTCCCATGCCCGCAATGCGGGCGCGCCTGCAAGGCAGTCGAGTTTTCCGAGAGCACCTGGCGCCAGCCGGACATGATGGCGTTCGAGGCGTATGTCACGGCGCGGCTGCCGTCGGTCCGGTGTCCGGAGCACGGAGATTTGGTGCTGACACCGGCCTGGGCAAGCGATCACGTCTCGATCCGCGCCCTGATCCGAGAACGAAGCACAGACGCCCTCCACGACGCGTCCACTCACCCCAGCTCGCATGATGCCCGTCCAGCTGCGAGCCGCGGACGACCGCGCCGGCGAGCTCGTCGCTGACCGGTCGCAGCCCGCGTTCACGTGCGATCGCCGACGTACCGACGTAGACCAACGGGATGAGCAGGGCTATCCTAAGCTGATGACGCGGGAACAGGCAATCGCCGAGGTTGAGCGGAGGCGGGCCTCAGATCCCGGTGGGACGTGGATCGCCACCGAGCACGGCGATGAGTGGACGGTCGCCCGGATCGCCTTGGCGCAGACGAAGGTCACGGGTACTGCGACCAAGCCGCCGCCGGCCGCGCCTCGTGATGATCCGCATTCTGCGATCGAACGCGCGGCCTGGTTCGCTGCCGGCGGTTGAGCCTTAGGGCGGGCCCTTAGCCCGGCCAGAAGCTGGGTTCGCTCAGCGCGCGCCGAAGGTCCGAAGCGCGCTTACGACGTCTGCGAACGCGAGCACTGGAAGCCTCGGTCCTGAGACCTGCATGACGCACCACCCTGGTGCTGAACAGGGGGTGAGCAGTACGGTCAGACGCCAGTCCTCACATACGCTCGTGACCGCACCGACAACGCGGCGCGCTACCGGCAGCGTGGCAGTAGCTGTGAGGCCCGGAGGCACGGGGCCGCACTCGCTGGCGTGGCGCTGAAGCCAGCCTCCGATTCCTTCGTCGAGAGTGCTCGCAAGATCCGAAAGCTCCATGGACTGGATTGTCGGTCGCGCGCACTTGAACTTCAGTTGACTTGGCGGCTGGAACAGCACCGAGCACCGCACACCCTAGCGAGGCTGGCGGATGGAGCGCGCTCGAGGAGCCCAAGAGCGCCAGCCCGGTCGCCAAACGTGACGTGCCGGCAAAGCCGCGCCGGCCACGTCACGTTGTGTCTCGCAGACGGCCACTATGTGACACCCGAGAGAGCCGGATGAACGGCTGTAACGTTGTTCCAGCCTCGACGTGCGCGTCGGCGTCGTGACTGGCACGCGAGCCGCCGCCGGCGCCGGCCAAGCGCTGACAGGGAAAGCGCGTGGGGCATCTACGCCGGCGCGAACTGCCGCAATTGGACCAGACGGATGTGGTTGCCCGATGGGTCGCGAAAGCCGCTGTCGATTCCGTAGGGCCGCTCCTCAGGCGCCTCGACGAATTCCACTCCGCGTTCCTTGAGTTGCTCGTAGGAAGCGCGGCAGTCGTCGGTGGTCAGGAAGATCGTGCCGGCAAAGCCCTTCGACATGAGCGCGCGGACCTGCTCGGCGGTGTCGGCGTCCATTAGCGGCGGCCCAGGGATGGCCATCAGCACGATCGCTAGGTCTGGCTGGTTGGCGGGCCCGACCGTCAACCACCGGAAGCCGCCCATCTCCGGTAGCGAGGCGTCCATTCGGACCTCCCAGCCGAGCTTCTGGGTGTAGAACCCGAGTGCCTCATTCTGGTCGTGCACCCACAACTGCGCGTTGGCGATCTTGATCATCTGCTCTCCCCTCGGGGTTGCGATCAACAGGTCGCCGGCGAGACTAAAGCGGCTGGCGTTTGCTGTCTTCTCGAAACGTGCGGTGTTGCGGGCGCCCGAACGCGCGCAGCACGCAGGTCGGGATCAGCGCCTGCTCGGCCGCCGGCGGGAACGCCGCCCGGTACGCCGTCGGGGAGCGGCCGTACGTGCGCGTGAAGCTGCTCGTGAACGAGCCGATGCTCTGCAGGCCGACCGACAGGCAGATGTCCGCGACGGTGCGATCGGTCATCCGCAGCATCGCGGCGGCGCGCTCGAGGCGCCGCGTCAGCAGATAGGCGTGCGGCGACTCGCCGAACACGCGCGCGAACTCGCGGCTGAAGTGCGCCCGCGAGAGGCCCGCCGCGTGCGCCATGTCGTCTACGGTCAGCGGCTCGAGATACCGGGAGTCGGCGAGGTCCCGGGCTCGCAGCAGGTGACGGGCGGGGTGGACGTGGGCCATCGGCCGGTTATCGGTCGGGTGGGGTGGGGCGATCGGGCGGTCAGGGTTGCGCGGGTTCCAGCAGGCGCGCCAGCTTGGCGGGTGTGTCGTGCTCGGGCAGCGGCGTGTAGAGGATCAGTCGCTGCTCGGGCGACTCCGCCGGGTTGAACACCGCGTGCTCGAACACCAGCACCCCCTCGGCCGGGTGGCGGATCTCCTTGCGACCCTCGCCGCTGCCTGATACCTCGTGACGCTTCCAGGCCTTGCAGAACTCGGGGCTTGACTGGCGCAGCGAATGGATCAGCTGCTCGAACTCCGGGTCGCCTAGATGGCGGGCGCTGTCGGCGCGGAATTTGGCGACCAGCAGCCGAGAGCTGCGCTCCCAGTCGGGAAACAGCTCGCGCCGGGTGGGATCCATGAAGTGCATCCAGACGTGGTTGCGCATCGCTCGCGGCACGGCGTCGAGTTCGCCGAGGACGGCGCATGCGGCGCGGTTATAGGCGAGATAGTCCCAGCGGCGTCCGAGGATGTAGGCCGGGTTGGCGCCGAGGTTCTCGATCAGCCGCCGCAGCGTCGGCGAGACGCGCTCGGTTGCCGCCTTGCATGGCGGTGGTTCCTCGCCGCGGCCGAGCAGGATCAAATGCGTGCGTTCGGCGGCCGTCAGCCGCAACGCGCGCGCCAGCGCCTCGAGCACGTCCATCGACGCGCGCACGTCGCGGCCCTGCTCCAGCCACGTGTACCAGGTCGCGCCGACGCCGGCGAGCTGCGCGACCTCCTCGCGGCGCAACCCTGGGGTGCGGCGCCGGCCGCCGTCGGGCAGCCCCACGTGATCGGGCTTGAGGCTCGCACGGCGCCGGCGCAGGAAGTCCGCCAGCTCTGCCCGGCGGCGCTCGCCGTTGGTCAGCCCGACTGCCCCGTTGCCGTTGCCGTTGGCGTCGGCTCGCGCTTGCTCTATGGGTGGCATCGTCACTACCAGGATAAACCCCTCTCTTGTACCTGGATAGAGAGTACCGCAGACTGCGATCTCTCGGGCGCCGTGCTGGTGACCGCCGGCCTGGTCGCGATCACGTTCGGGATCGTGCGCACGGAAACGCTCGGCTGGGGGTCGATTGGAGTGCTGGCGCCGCTGGCGGCCGGCGTCGTGCTGCTGGCGGCGTTCGTACTCGTCGAGGCTCGGTTTGCCCGGCAGCCGCTCGTGCCGATGTCGATCTTTGCGGTCGGCAATCTGCGGGTCGCGAACCTGATCGTGATCCTGCTGTACGCGTCGCAGTTCCCGTCGTGGTTCTTCCTCACGCTGTACCTGCAGCAGGTGCTGCACTACTCGGCGATCGGCGCCGGGCTTGGCTTCTTGCCGATGACGCTGTCGGTGTTCGCCGGCTCGTCGCTGGCCCCTCGCGTCGTCTCGCGCTTCGGGCCGCGGCGGGTGATCACCGCCGGGATGTTGAGCGCGGGCGCCGGGCTGGCGCTGCTGACCGGGGTCGCACCGGGCGGTAGCTACCCCGGCACCGTGCTGGCGGGCGCGTTCCTGTCGGCGATCGGGATGGGGTTCTCGCTCGTGCCCTCGACGATCGTCGCGATGCAGGGCGTCCCAGGCGCGCTGAGCGGCCTCGCCTCGGGGCTGCTGAACACCTCACGGTTGGTCGGGGGCGCGCTCGGGTTGGCGCTGCTGGGCACGATCGCGGCGACGCAGACGCGCAGCGAGGTCGGCGTCGGCGCGGCCCGGGCGCTGTCAGACGGGTTCGATCTGGCGTTCGCGACCGGCGCAGTGTTCTGCCTGGCCGGCGCGATGCTCGCCGCCGCGCGGCTGCGCCCGCGGGCGGCTGTCGCTCCCGAGGGCGCGGGGGCAGCCGCGCCGGCCGACGCCCGCGCCTGAGGTGCTGCAACGCCGGCGCCTGGGTTCGCCGCCGAGCGCCCCAGGCGCGGAACGACTAGCCGGCGGCTCGAGCTCCAGCGCGAACGCGAGGTCGAGGCTGCCGTCGGCGAGGCGCTCGA
>JBEKRJ010000368.1:0-5400 GCA_049518835.1 Solirubrobacteraceae bacterium | reverse complement strand
TACGGATCGCTCGATCAGCTCGCGCTGATCGAGCGTTGCAGTCGCGGTCCGGTGAAGCGGCTCGTGCTGTCAGGCGGGCACAGCCCGCACCTGGAGCACGAGCGGCGGGTGGCGCAGGCGGTGGCGGAGTTTCTGGCGCAGCTGCCCGGCAATCCGTAGGGGCGTGGGATGTTTCGTTGAACTATTCACACAAACATCCCACGCGCCGGCTGTCAGGGTGGGGTTGCTCGACGTTGGCACTGCGCTGAGGATGAATTTCAGCCGTATCGTGTGCGCGCGATGATGGGACGCAGCCACGTTCTGATCGCCGGCGCCGGATACCTGGCGCTTGCCGCCACGGCACGCGACGCGCTCGGGCCGCCGGCGCCCGCGCAACTGGCCGCGGGTGCGCTGTGCGCGGGTGCTGCCTCGCTGCTGCCAGACCTCGACCGTCCGGGCTCGACGATTGCGCGCGCGCTCGGACCGGTCAGCGACCTGCTCGCGCGACTGGTGTCGCTGATCGCCGGTGGGCATCGACGCGGGACGCACTCGCTGCTTGCGTGGCTGGCTGTCAGCGTCGGGCTCGGCGCTGCGCTGCACAGTTCCGACAGCTCGACGGTCGCGCTGATCGTCTGCGTGCTCGCGTGCGCGCTGATGCTCCGTGCGATCACCGGGGCGGGTGCCATGGCCTGCGCCGTGCTTGCGTTCGGCGTGGGCGTTGCGCTCGTGGCCGGCGTCGGGCACGTGGACCGCTGGCTGCCCGGCGCAGTGCTCGTCGGCTATGGCTCGCACCTGGTCGGCGACCTTGTGACGGTCGAGGGCGTGCCGCTGCTGTGGCCGCTGTCAGGCAGGCATCAGAAGGTTGCGCTGATCGGCGCCACAGACCGCTGGCGTGAGCATCTTGTGTGCATGGGCGCCGGCGCGCTGTGCGCCTACCTCGCGGTCACGCTGATCGCCGCGCCGGCGCTCGCGGCGGCTGGCAGCAGGTAGTGCGGTCGAGGTAGCACGTCACTCGGGCGCGGGCGCGAAATCCTCCCGGACGGCCTCGAAGTGGGTGTTGCAGGAGCGGCAGCGCAGCTGGCTGGTGATCAGCTGCCCGCCCCACGCCGACACGAGCTCGACCTCGCGCGAGTCGCAGAACGGACACGCCAGCGGCTCGAGCTCGGTCATTGGCGGCGCTCCTCGTCCCAGCCTGACCAGTCGCTGGGCTCGTCGAAGGTGAGCTTGGCCTGCTGGGCGTCGAGCAGCCCCGTCAGCCAAACGCGGACGCGGTCTCGGATCATTGCCGGGCCCTCGCTGACCATTCCCTGGGCGATCGCGTCGCGATAGCCGGGATGATCGTCGGGACCGGGCCAGCGCGCCGCCTGGGCCCACATCTGCTCCAGCCGCGCGAGCAGCAGGTCCCGGTCGGCGCCGCCGGCGTGGCAGATCCGCTTCAGCCACGCCTCGGCGTGCACGCGGTGCGCGCCCTCCTCCTGGAGGATCTTGCGCGCGCGCTGGGCGAGCGGCTCGATCGAGCTGTCACGGGCGCTGGCGACGAACGTCGTCAGGATCCCGTCGACGACCAGATTGGCGGCGATGAACGACGCCCAGTCCTCGAGCTCTTGGGCGATCACGGGCAGCGGGTCGCCGGCGTCGAGGCCCTCGTCGTCGCGCTGGACGCCGAGCTTGGCGAGCACGGGGTAGGTCGAACGGGCGTGGCCGAGCTCGTCCTGCGCCATCGCCGCCGCGGCGACGGCCGACTCGATCGTCGGGGCGCTGACCGCCCACTCGCCGTAACGCCGCCCGAGCGCCGACTTGTTGTCGGCCAGCGAGCCGATCAGAGCGATCATCGTCGCGTTCGCCGCGTCGACGGCGGAGTCAGTGGTGCTCATGCGCGGATTGCCTCCCGGATTTGGTCGCGTGGTACGAGGATCATGTGGATCCACGGTTGCTCGTCGTAGATCGCGCGGGCTGACACGAGCGCGAGGTCCTCGTCGGACTCGGTGACAGTGCCGACGTGGTGCAGCGGCTCTTCGTAGGCCTGGCGGGCGAATACCTCCCAGACGGTCTCGTCGGCGCGGCTCATACGAGGATCCCCAGTCGGCGCATCTGCGCGCGCGCGTCGGAGCGGATCCGGTCCTTGGTCCAGACCGGGTCCCAAACGACCTCGATCGTCACCTCGTCGACGTCGCGATCGCGCAGCAGCGCCTCGCGGATGTCGTCCTCGATGAACTCCATCGCCGGGCAGCCCATCGCCGTGAACGTGATCTGCAGGTCGGCGAGCCGCTCCACCGGGCGGTAGGCGACCGACACGATCAGGCCCATCCCGACCACCGACACCGGGATCTCCGGATCCTCGACGTGGCGCAGCGCCTCCCACAGCCTCGCCTCGACCTCCTCAGCGGCCGACAGTTGCGCGACGGTCATGCCGCCCGCCTCAGCGACGTCGTCTGGTAGCCGCGCTGCAGCGTGCGAACGTACTCGCGGTTCATCGGACCGCGGGCGCGCCAGCGCTTGACGACCTCGTCCCAACCGATCGGGCCGTCCTCCAAGAGCCACCGGCGCTGGGACTCGTCGAACTGCGCGGGGAACGGGCAGTCGATCACGTAGCGGCCCTGGTGGGCGTCGAAGTGCGCGGGCACCTCGATCCCGATCTCGGTCATGAACGGCACCACCTCGCCCATCCAGACCTGGCGCAGCTCGTCGTTGGACTTGCCCTTGAAGCCGTAGTCGAGCTGCTCGGTGTGCTTCTTGAGGTCGTCGGGGAGCCCGAACCACTCGAGCGTGAGGATGAACATCCAGTCGACGGCCGCCTGCACCTCCGCCGCGCTGCTCGGGTCCTTGGTCAGCTTGCGCAGCCAGGTCCGGCCGTGGCGCAGGTGGAAGGTCTCCTCCTTGTCGACCTTTGCGAGCGCGCGCTTCCACGGCCCGAAGGTGCTCGTCTTGTGGATGTCTCCGAGCAGCGTGAACCCGGCCTGGTCGTACATCGCGTTCGCGCTGACGAGCTCGACCCACGAGTTCAGCGGCACGTCGAACGCGTACGGGTACTTGAACTGCTCGGCGGGCCGCTCGTAGATCAGCCAGTCCATGTCGACGCCGAGGTCGCCGAGCAGCCGGTAGCCGATGTGCGCGTGCGCGAGCTCGTCCTGGATGATCGACATCGCCGAGCCGAAGTTGTTCAGCGCCGGAGCGTGGCGGGCCGCGCGCAGATACGACGGCGCGCTGACGAGCTCGGTGTCGGCGGACACGGTCAGGATCCGGCGCATGCCCTCGAGGTACTTGGGCGACATGTGCTGCAGGCCCTCGACGAGCTTGCCTGCGGACAGGTGCGCCTGGACCTGCTCCTCGGTCAGAGGCGCGAGGTCCTCAACGGGTGTGGCGACCACTAATTGCCTTTCAACGATGTGACACTTGACTTACGCCCGACAGCGTATAGTCTTTCGAACGCGAGGTCAAGGCGCGTTCGCGCCTGCATGCGCGAGATCCATGACAATGAGCCTAGCCGCATTCGCCTCGTCGCGACTGCGCGCATCGTCTGAAAGCGAGAGGAGGCACTGTGCCGGAGATGCTGATCGGTGGTGAGTGGCGGCAGGCGGCTGCTCACGAGGAGCTAGAGGTCATCAATCCCGCGACCGAGGACGTCGTCGATCGCGTGCCCGCCGGCGCGGCGCAGGACGTCGAGCTGGCGGTGGCGACGGCCAAGCGCGCGTTCGCGGACTGGTCGCGGACGGATGTCGAGCAACGGGCCGGGATCCTGTCGCGCGCCGCCGACCTGATCCACGAGCACGCCAAGGCGCTGGCGGCGAAGTTGACCGCCGAGCAGGGCAAGCCGCTGGCCGAGGCGATCGGCGAGGTCAACCACCTCGCGCACGGGGTTCGCTACTACGCCGAGGCGGCGACCAAGGTCCGCGGCTCCTATCAGGATCTGCCGGCGACGCTCGGGCCTGCGTACGGGATCGTGATCCGGCGGCCGATGGGCGTGTGCGCGGCGATCACGCCGTACAACTTCCCGCTCACGCTGCTGGGGACGAAGGTCGCGCCGGCGCTGGCGTCGGGCAACACAGTCGTCGCCAAGCCCGCGGCGACGACGCCGCTTGCGACGCTCGAGGTCGCGCGGCTGTTCTCGGAGGCCGGCGTGCCCGACGGCGTGCTCAACGTCGTCACCGGTCGGGGTTCTGAGATCGGCGACGCGCTCGTCGGCCACCCCGACGTGCGACGGGTCGCGTTCACCGGCTCGACCGCGGTCGGACGCCACGTCGCGGCGCTCGCGGCGCCCGAGCTCAAGCGCTTGTCGCTCGAGCTCGGCGGCTCCGATCCGGTGATCATCTGCGCCGACGCCGATGTCGACGCGGCCGTCAAGGCCGTGATCATCGGGCGCTACTGGAACGCCGGCCAGGCGTGCCTGGGGTGCAAGCGCGTGTTCGTGCACGAGTCCGTGTACGACGCGTTCGTGTCGGGGCTGGTGTCGCGCGTCGCGCGCTACGAGCCCGGCGACGGGACCGTCAAGGCCGAGAAGCCGAAGCTGCGGATGGGCCCGGTCCACACCCGTGCGGGCCGCGACGAGCTGCTGGCGCAGATCGAGGACGGCGTGTCGTCCGGCGGCGAGCTGCTGGTCGGCGGCGGCACCGGCTCGGGCGACAAGGGTTACTTCCTGGAGCCGGCGGTGATCTCCCAGCCCGCAGACGGCTCACGGCTGATGACCGAGGAGGTGTTCGGGCCCGTGCTGCCGGTGCTGCGCTTCAGCGACTTCGACGAGGCGATCCGCCGCGCGAACGACACCCCGTACGGGCTCGGCTCCTCGATCTGGACCCACGACGCGCGGCTGATCCACCGCGCGGCCCAGGAGATCGAGTCGGGGATGACATGGGTCAACCAGATCCACTACGGCTACGACGAGCTGCCGTTCGGCGGCGTCAAGGCGTCGGGCTTCGGCAAGGAGCACGGCCTCGAGGCGCTGGATTCCTACGTCGAGCTCAAGTCGGTCGTCGTCGGAGGGCTGGCCTGATGGCGGTGACATTCGAGGCCGACGGCGGCATCGGCACGATCACGCTCGACAACCCGCCGGCGAACTCCTACGACCTGGTGGTGATGACCGAGTTCTCCGAGGCCGTTGACGAAGCGCTCGCGTCCGACGCGCGCGCGGTGATCGTCCGCAGCGCGTCGGCGAAGTTCTTCTCCGCCGGCGCCGACGTGAAGAAGTTCCTCGACGGCGACGTCGACGCCAACATGGAGATGATCCGCGTCAGCCAGGCGGCGTTCAAGCGGATGGCGGCGGGAGAGCAGATCTTCATCGCCCACATCAACGGCCACGCGCTGGGCGGCGGGCTCGAGATCACGCTCGCGTGCGACGTGCGGGTCGCCAACGCCGGCAGCTACAAGCTCGGCACGCCCGAGGTCACGCTCGGGCTACTGCCGGGCAACGGCGGCACGCAGCGGCTG
>JBEKRJ010000367.1:0-5405 GCA_049518835.1 Solirubrobacteraceae bacterium | reverse complement strand
CGCGGTAAACCCGTCGGACAGCACGCAGACGATCAGGTTGTCGAGCACATAGGTCTTGGCCTTGATCGGTCCGCGTCCGTAGTGCTCGCGCATGAACGCGACGATCCGGTTGGTGATCTCGGAGAGCAGCCTGCCACCAGCGAGCGGCCTGAGCCCGGGCTCGTCGGCCCCGCCGTCGCTCACCGGCGTCCTCGCCGTGCATTGCTGACTGCTGCGCTGCTCACTGTGCTGGATGGTCGGCTCTCGAACCGGTTCGGGTAGGCCCAATTGGCTCGACTTTGAGGCTGGACAAGCGTAACCAAACGATCCGCTTCATGGATCGCCCCGAGATTCAGCCCGCGCGCGATGCCGAGCGAATAGGCTCGCAAGTACAACGATTCGTGAAGGACGGTGACCCTGATGGCAAGCGAGCACGAGCCAACCAGCGCAGCGGAGCGGGCGGCGGAGCTGTCCGAGGACGTGATCCAGGCGCTCGAAGACAGTGGGAGGACCGCGATCGAGGCGGTGAAGGGATTCCTGGTCACCGTCCAGGAGGCGTTGCCCCAGGTCGAAGGCGCGCGTAAGGTCGAGAAGCAGATCACCGACTCGGCGCTCGAGATGGCCGACCAACTGGTCCACACCCAGGCCGAGTTCCTGCGCAAGGTCGTCAGCAGCGCCGGCAAGTCGCGCAGCGGCACATAAGAGCGGCACATACGTCAACTCGTAGGCGCGAGGACGCTCGTTCTAGACTCGTCGCCATGTCCTCCAGAGAACTGGACGACTTGCGAGTCCAGGCTCAGCACGCCCGCCAGCGTTACGACTTGTACAAGGCGAAGGCCTACGGACAGCGGCCGACGAGCGCGGCACGCATGAGCGAGCTGCAACGAGCCTGCGAGCGGGCAGAGGCGCGTCTGCGCGCCGCTGAGGGGCAGGAGCGGCAGGCCCGCGCGACGGGCGACAGCCCCAGGGGCCGGGTCTAAAGCAGCCCGCTCCCAAGGCCGGATCGAAGCGGGAACGGTCGTCGATTCGTCTGGTGTTGGTTGGCCCGATGGGGCGACGCGCCGTCCCGGCCGATGTGAGCTGACGTCAAGCCGTTGTCGGCGCAGCCGATAGCCTGGGTATGGAAATGGACCCAGTGGCCGCGCATGGCCACGTCGGTGGCGAGTGCGACGCCAACAACGCGGGCGTGGAGCCGAGAGGCCTTCAGTTCGCTGGCCGTGATCAGGCTGCGCGCTCCCGGGACCTGGCGGCGCTGGCTCGTGACGCATCCGCCGAGATCCGCGATCGCGAGGCGCAAGCGCGCGATCCTGCCGACTGCGCGGCCGCGGCAGACCGCGAGGCGGCGGTGCGTGATCGCGAGGCCGCGGCGCATGATCGCGAGGCCGCGGCGCATGATCGCGAGGCCGCGGCGCGTGACCGCGACGATGCGGCGCGGAATCGCACAGCCGCGGCGCACGACCGGCTGGCGGCCGAGAGGATCCGTGACGAGCTTCTGCGGCAGTTGGCAATTGCCGAGACCGACCAGCTGACGGGGGCGCGCACGCGCGCGGCGGGCCTGGCCGACATCGACCGCGAGATCGATCGTGCCCGGAGGACGAGCGGCCTGCTCGTTGCAACGTACATCGACGTCGTTGGCCTGAAGATCGTCAACGATGCGCATGGTCATGGTGCCGGCGATGAGCTCCTTGCGCGCGTAGTCCGCACGATCCGCAGTCAGATGCGCTCCTATGACGTGCTCGTTCGCCTCGGTGGCGACGAGTTCCTGTGCGCGATGCCCGGCGCGACGATCGCGGACGCTCGCAGGCGCTTCGGCGCCGTCCAGGCTGCGCTTGCGGCTGACCCCGAGCCGAGCCGGATCAAGTGCGGTTTCGCCGAGCTCGGTCACCGCGACGGCGCCGCCGAGCTGATCGCCCACGCCGACGCCGAATTGCCGATCAGCGCCCCGCGTTGATACCTCCTCGGCGCCGCCCACAGCCTCACGGCGGGCGCGTAGCGGTGACAAATAACGCCGCCGGCGCCCGAGACTTGGTAGCGTCGCCGCGATGGCGTCCGAGTGGCCGGCGGTGTCATATGAGCGTTGGGCTGAGACCTGCGACACGTTGCACGCCCACACGCAGGCGCTGGGCAAGCTGGCGGTTGCGCTGGCGCCACCGGAGCCGCAGCTGCAGCACGCGGCGCTGCGGCTGACCGCGCGCGGCTGGGAGACGCTGCCGTTGCCGGCGCCCGACGGCTCGGGCGCGCTGGTGGTGGCGCTTGACCTGCGCGTGCACGAGGCGCTCGCAGAGCACAGCGACGGACGCGTGCAGCGCGTCGCGCTGACCCCCGACCGGTCCGTCGGCGCGGTCACGCGCGAGCTGCTGGGTGCCGTCCGCGACCTCGTCGGCGACGTCGCGGTCAACGTCACGCCGCAGGAGGTGCCGTGGACGGTGCGATTGGACGAGGACGAGCAGCACGCGCGCTATGAGACCGATCGGGTCGAGGCGTACTTCAAGGCCGCCGTCCAGGCGGCGCTCGTGCTGGCGGCGTTCCGGGCGCCGTATCGCGGTCGTTGCACGCCCGTGAACGCGTGGTGGGGGTCGTTTGACCTGGCCGTCAACCTGTTCTCCGGCGAGCCCGCCAAGCCGCCGGCCGGCGACTTCATCATGCGCAACGCGATGGATGCCCAGGAGGTCGCGGTCGGCTGGTGGCCCGGCGACCCGCGCTACCCGAAGGCCGCCTTCTACGCCTACACCCACCCCGCGCGCGACGAGTTCGCCAACGCGTCGCCGGCGCCCGGCGACGCGCGCTGGGACGCCGCGCTCGGCGAGTACGTGCTCGACTCCGACGGCATCGGCGCCACCGGCGGGCACGCCGCCGCGCTGCAGTTCGCGCGCGCCGCCTTCAGTCACGCGTGCACGGTGTGCGAGTGGGACCCGAAGCTGCTCGCCAGCGCCGAGGGCAACCCGCCGCCGGTGAGCTGACGGCGTCAGCTCGAACGCCGCGCGCTGGCCGGTGCTTGTTAGTTGGGCACGATCCCGCCGGCGCCCGTGGGCGACTCGCGGCCAAGCCCGTAGCTCTCGCGCCCGGCCACGCACCGCCACTCACACGGCGGCCGTTCGAAGGTAGGGTGCCGGCCGTATGAGAATCGTCTACACGCAAACCGACGAGGCGCCTGCGCTCGCGACGCAGTCGCTGCTGCCGATCGTGCAGGTGTTCGCTGCCGCGGCCAACGCCGAGATCGAGCTGCGCGACATCTCGCTCGCCGGCCGGATCCTGGCCCAGTTCCCCGATCGCCTCACGGCCGAGCAGCGGGTCTCAGACGCCCTCGGTGAGCTGGGCGAGCTGGTCGACACGCCCGACGCGAATGTGATCAAGCTGCCGAACGTCAGTGCCTCGGCGCCGCAGCTGAAGGCGGCGATCGCCGAGCTGCAGCAACAGGGGTATCCGCTGCCCGACTACCCCGACGAGCCCGCCGGCGACGAGCAGCGCGAGGTCCGCGCGCGTTACGACAAGGTCAAGGGCAGCGCGGTCAACCCCGTGCTGCGCCAGGGCAACTCCGACCGTCGCGCGTCGGCGTCGGTCAAGCAGTACGCGCGGGCGCACCCGCACTCGATGGGCGCCTGGTCACCCGACTCGCGCTCGCACGTGTCGACGATGAGCGAGGGCGACTTCCGCGCCACCGAGCAATCGGTCGTGGTCGCGCGGCCCGGCTCGGTGCGGATCGAGCACGTCGCCGCCGACGGCGCGGTGACGGTGCTCAAGCAGACCACGCCGGTGCTCGCGGGCGAGGTGCTCGACGCGTCGGTAATGCGCGTGGCCGCGCTCGACGCGTTTCTCGCCGCGCAGCTGACGCAGGCGCGCGAGCAGCAGATCCTGTTCTCCGTGCACCTCAAGGCGACGATGATGAGGGTGTCCGATCCGATCATCTTCGGCCGCGCCGTGCGCGCGTACTTCACCGAGCTGTTCGCCGCGCACGGCGACGCGCTGCGGTCAGCCGGCGTGAACCCCAACGACGGCATGGGTGCGCTGCTGAAGGCGATCGAAGCGCTTCCCGCCGAGCAGCGGACGGCGATTCAGGCGTCGATCGACGCCGCCTATGCGCGCGGGCCGGCGCTCGCGATGGTCGACTCCGACCGGGGGGTCACGAACCTGCACGTGCCCAGCGACGTGATCATCGACGCCTCGATGCCGGCCGCGATCCGCGCCTCCGGGAAGATGTACGACGCGCGCGGCGAGCTGCAGGACGCCAAGTACGTGATCCCCGATCACGCGTATGCGCCGCTGTACGCCGAGGCGATCGACCACTGCAAGGTGCACGGGGCGTTCGATCCCGCGACGATGGGCACGACGCCGAACGTCGGGCTGATGGCGATGGCCGCCGAGGAATACGGCTCACACGACAAGACGTTCGAGATCGCCGCCGACGGCTCGGTGCGCGTCGTCGACGACGCCGGCGCGACGCTGATGGAGCACGACGTCGAGGCAGGCGACATCTGGCGCATGTGCCAGACCAAGGATGAGGCGATCCGGGACTGGGTGGCGCTCGCGGTGGCGCGCGCGCGGGCAACCGGCGCGCCCGCGGTCTTCTGGCTCGACGTCGAGCGGCCGCACGACGCCAACGTGCTGTCCAAGGTCAAGCCGGCGCTCGCGCAGCTGGACACCAACGGGCTGGCGATCGAGGTGATGGATGTCGCGCAGGCGACCCGGTTCTCGCTCGAGCGCGCGCGCCGCGGCGAGGACACGATCTCGGTCACCGGCAACGTGCTGCGCGACTACCTGACCGACCTATTCCCGATCCTCGAGTTGGGCACCAGCGCGAAGATGCTGTCGATCGTGCCGCTGCTGCACGGCGGCGGCCTGTTCGAGACCGGCGCCGGTGGCTCGGCGCCCAAGCACGTCCAGCAGTTCCTGAAGGAGAACCATCTGCGCTGGGACTCGCTGGGCGAGTTCCTCGCGCTCGTGCCGTCGCTGGAGCTGCTCGCGCAGAAGACCGGCAACCCCCGCGCGCAGATCCTCGCGCAGACGCTCGACCGCGCCGCCGGGCGGGTGCTGGAGGACAACCGCTCGCCGTCGCGCAAGGCCGGTGAGATCGACAACCGCGGCAGCCACTTCTACCTCGCGCTGTACTGGGCGCAGGAGGTCGCGCGCCAGGCCGACGACGCCGAGCTGGCGGCGCGGCTGGCGCCGCTGGCCGAGCTGCTGGCGGCCAACGAGGAGGCGATTGTGGCCGAGCTGGGCGCGGTCCAGGGTTCGCCGGTCGACATCGGCGGGTACTACCGTCCGGACGAAGACCGGGAGGCGGCGGCGATGCGCCCGAGCAAGACCCTGAACGAGGTCCTAGCGAGGTTCTGACTGCGACCCCCGGCGGCGAACGCGAGTAGGAGGCGGCATGCAATATCGACAGCTGGGTCGTTCGGGGCTGCGGGTCTCGCAGCTGACGCTGGGGC
>JBEKRJ010000366.1:0-5412 GCA_049518835.1 Solirubrobacteraceae bacterium | reverse complement strand
AAGCGGGGAAATTCGACAGCCCGATCGTCCTGCCCGTCACTGTAGTTGTGACTCGTGATTGGCGCTTCTCGATTCCTGATCTCTTCGCTCATCTCCGCACCGCCACTGTTACCGGCACGATCTCGCCAAATGACTGCGTCGCGCCTTCAGTGTGCTGGCGAGCTGGTGCTCGCACGCGCGTCTGTCATAGCCGGTCGCCGCGCAGGAAGCGCGTGATCGCGTCGGTGAGGAGCTCGTCGACCTGGTCTGGGTGGACGATGCCGGCGGTGACGAGGGAAGCGATGCCTTGCACGATTGCGAACAGGACGAGCCCGGCGCGGTCGGGCTCGCCGGGCTCGAGTGCGCCGAGCGCTTGTCCTTGGCGGATCAGTTCGTGGATCACGGACATCGCGCGCTCAGACGCGTGGCGCAGTTCGTTGGCGTCCTGGCGGTGCTTGCCGGCGTACATCAGCTCCAGCAGCGCGGGGTCGCGGGTGGCGAACACGATGTACGCGGCGGCGGTTGCACTGAGCTGCGCCTCGAATTGCGGCTCAGCGCGCCGGCATGCCTCGCGTAGCTCGGTGCCGAGTCGTTGGAACCCGTTCTCGGCGAGCGCGTCGAGGAGCGCCTGGCGGTCGGGGAAGTGGCGGCGCGGGGCGGCGTGGCTGACGCCCACGTCGCGCGCGAGCTCGCGCAGCGACAGCTGCTGGGCTCCGCGTTCGCGCAAGCAGCGTTCGGCCGCGGCGAGCAGTTCGGAGCGCAGGTTCCCGTGGTGGTAGGGACGTTGGTTCACGCGCGCCGAGGCTAGCGCACAAAGTTGCCGTTGACAGCATTGTTGCTGTCGCCTACATTGTTGCCTATGACTACTTTTTCGACCAGCAGCATCCCCGACATGAACGGCCGGACGGTGATCGTGACCGGTGCCAACAGTGGCATCGGCGAGGTGGCCGCGCGTGCGCTGGCGGCCGCCGGCGCGCGCGTCGTGCTCGCGGTGCGCAACGTGCAGGCCGGCAGGCGGGCGGCCGCTCAGATGAGCGGCGCAACCGAGGTCCGCGCGCTTGACCTCGCGAGCCTCGCCTCGATTCGCGAGTTCGCCGGCGGCTGGGAGGGGCCGGTCGACGTGTTGATCAACAACGCCGGCGTGATGATTCCGCCGCTGGGCCGCACCGCGGACGGGTTCGAGCTGCAGTTCGGGACCAACCACCTGGGGCACTTCGCGCTTACCAACCTGCTGCTCGAGAACGTCACGGACAGAGTCGTGACGGTCTCCTCGGGCGCGCATCGCACCGGCCGGATCGACTTCGATGATCTCAACTGGGAGCGCAAGTCGTACAAGCCGTGGCTTGCCTACAGCCAATCAAAGCTCGCCAACCTGTTGTTCACCTCCGAGCTGCAGCGCCGACTGACGGCCGCGGGCTCGCGGGTGATCGCGACCGCGGCGCATCCCGGATACGCGGCGACGAACCTGCAGTTTCACAGCCAGCGGGGCTGGCTTGACCGCCTCAGCGTGATCGGCAACCGCGTGCTCGCGCAGAGCGCCGACGCCGGCGCGCTGCCGACGCTGCACGCCGCCTGCGCCGAGCTGCCGGGCGACAGCTTCGCCGGACCCGGCTTTGCCGACTGGCGGGGCGCGCCGAAGCTGGTCGGACGGTCCAGGGCGGCCGGCGACGCCGCCGTCGCCGCGCGCCTCTGGGATGTGTCCGAGCAACTGACACAGATCACGTTCCCGCTCTCCCGTCGCGGCGTCGCCTGAGCCGCGGCCACCGTCGACGGATCGCTCCTCTACACTGGCCGGACCCACGGGAGAGGTGGCCGAGTGGCTGAAGGCACTCGCCTGCTAAGCGAGTAAGGGGTTAACACTCCTTCGCGGGTTCGAATCCCGCCCTCTCCGCTGCCGTAGATGTAAGACCTATTTGAAATTGCGGGCCAGGGACGGCCCGCGACCTTCAGGGACGGGTGGCAGGGCGGTTGATTGCGCCAATCTTGAAAACTGGAGAGGCGGTATCCCCGCTTCCAGAGGTTCGAATCCTCTCCCGTCCGCTTGCTTCCTTAGCGGCAAACCCCCAGGTGCTCTCGGCGCCCTGGGCGGTGGTGGTCTTCTGGAGAGGTGAGCTGCGGCGCCCGACGGCGCGCGGCCGTTAGCAGGGCACGTCGTCGGGGTCGGGCGGCGGCCCGGCGCCGGCGTGCGGCGGGTTACTGGGTCGTTCGGGTCTGTCGGGCTCGCGGCGGCCGGCGGCTGGCGTTTGGTCCAGCTCGTGTGCGCTCGCTGCTTCGCGCGTTGCGCGACGCTCGGCGTCTTGCGAGGCGGGTCGTCCTCGTCATCGGCCGCGTCGTTCGCGGCTTGCCGGACGGCCTTGGCCGGCGTCGGCGTCGGCGTCGGCGGCAGCCTTCGTCTCCGGGGACTCGGCGTCAGCATCGCGCTGTTCCATGCGCCGCCGTTTGCGCTCGGCGGCCTCCTGCTCGGCGGCCCAATCGGGCAGCACGGGGAGCGCGTCCGGCAGCGAGGTGAGCCGGCGGGGCTTGCCGCCGCTGCCCTTGCGCTGCCCGTCGGTGGGCGCGGACTGGGTGACATCGGGCTCGGCGAGGGTGACGCCGTCGGGCTGCTTGAGCCGGGCCGGCCCGAGCCCGAGCCGACGGGCGCGGCAGCCGTAGGGGCGGTGCAGCTGCAGTTTCCGGCGGTGCTCGGTGAAGCCTTCGAGCTCCGGCTTACCGGAGATGCTGACCGGGTCGCGGTGGTTGCGTTGGATGAGGCCGGGGATGGGCAGCCACCCTTGGTGAAAGCAGGCCTTGACCCAGTCTGAGAGCACGGTCGCGTCGGCGCGTAGCTGCTGCCAGCCGACCCCCTTGCGTTTGGGGCGCAGGGTCGGGTTATCGGCACCGGAGTCGTTGCGCTGGCGGGCGAAGCGGTGCACCCGCTCGTACTGGAAGGTCTGGACTTCGAGGGCCTGGTAGAGCTGGGTGTCCTGGCGCAGGGGCAGGACGAAGCGCGAGTCGTCGTCGCAGAGCATCGGCTGTTTGCCGGCGCATTCGGGGTGGGGCTTGAGCGTGCATTCGAAGAACACCCGCCGGCTAGGGCTTCTCCTGGAAGCTGATGCGCTTGGTCGGCCCGCCGCAGTTCTCGCAATCCTCGATGCCGTGCCGGTCCACGCGCTCGCGGTCACCGGGCTGAGGCTCGCGCATGTTTCCCTTGACCGGAATGACGCTGTAGATGCCGCGGTCGGTGTTGTGCTTGTAGACCTTGGCGATGCCCAGGCCCATGTCGCCGCGCGGACCGGAAGCTGCCCAGGATGTAGAGCAGCCGCTCGACCATCCGGGGGTAGATGTTGTACTCCTTCTCAGAGGCCGACTCGGCAACCATCGTCAGCGGCAGGCCCGAGAGCCGGTTTGAGGCCTTGCTGTCGTAGAACCCCAGCCAGAACTTCGCGCCGCCGCGCGGGCCGGTGTAGGCCCGCGCGCCGGCGGTCTTGTCGGTCAGCCGGTACCAGCGCCCGCCGACCTTGATGCGCTTCACGTCGCGGCGCTTGTCGTAGACGAGCTTCTCGGCGTCGCCGATGTTCGGCGCGTCCTCGTCGGCGAGCTCGGCTTTGGCCTTTCTCCTGGCGGTCCTGGCGTGCGGTCTCGGTCGGGGTCTTCCGGTAGCGGGCGTTGCTGGGACGGCGCGTCGTTCGCTTCCCGAACCCCGGGCACTCGCCGTCCTGGCAGTCGTGTTTGATGGACGCGTGGGTTTCTGACTTGGTGAAGTCGAACAGGACGTCTAGGCCGACGAGGCCGCCGGAGCAGACGTGCGCGAGACGGATGAGCTTGGCCGAGGCTTCGAACAGCTCCTCAGCGGCGCCCTTCTCGTCGAGCTCTCGGAAACGGGCGTAGACGATGTCGTACTTGGGCCGGCCGGTGAACCCGGCCTCCCACCGCTCGGCGTTTGAGTCCTTCCACCACGGCTTGATGTCATTGACCATCGAGTTCGCGAACGCCACGTCGGCCAGCACCCACTCGCCCGACATCCGCGTCCGCGCGCCGCCCTGGTCATATCCGGTGCGGTCGCGCAACTGGTCGAACATCGGGCAGGCCTTGATGAGGCGGATGAGCGCCGCCTGGTCAAGCTCGTGGGCGTCGCGGTCAAACGCGCCGATGCCCTTGAGCACCGTCGGCAGCTGTGAGCGGTACTCGACCATCAGCCAACGGCGCGAGCCGCCGGGGCCGCAGCTGTCAGCGATCACGAGAAATCCCCACCGCGGGATCCGCGTAGCTTGGCGCTCGATCGTCGCCGGCGGACGCAAGGGCCGGTATGCCAGCTCAGGCCGGCTGTTTGGCGAGCTCGTGCACGTTGGCGTGACGTGCCTGGGTCGTGCTCCATCCGGCGGCGCAGAGCGCATGGGTGAGCTGTTGGGAGAGCTCGCCCACCTCGAACGCGAGCTGACGGCGTTCTTCGCACGCTGACTGGTAGTGGCAGAAGCCGCGGTGGATCTGCCAGCTGGCTGCTCGTTGGGGTGCTGGTGGCGCTCATTGCTTGGTGTGCGGCTCGGCGGCGACCGCTTGGCGTAGCTGCTGTAGGCGGGCGCGGTGACCGCGCATGCGGTAGCTGTTGCCGTCGATCTGCACGAAGGGAACGCAGGTCTGCGCTATCGCAGCGTTCTCGCGCGTGAGGTGAGTCGGGAGGATGTCGAGTTGTATCGGGATCCCCGGCGGCGCGGGAGTTCTCGTCGGGGGCTATGGGGCGCGGGGAGGGTTGAAGGTGTCTAGTGGTCAGTGCAGCGCTGTCCAGCGATGTTCGCCGCCGGACTCTGCCGATTCGCGTGGTATTGGCGAATATGGTTGCATTCTTTGATATTTGATGGGCAAACAGGTCTATGTGGTCATCGCGGCCGTCACGGCTGGACAGCTATCTGGAGGGCAACGGTCCGAGCGGCGCGCGCAACCGCAAGACTCGCCAGCGGGAGCGTCCGCGCGAGGAGTGGATCGCGATCCCCGTCCCGGCGATTATCGATCGTGACACGTTTGAGCGTGTCAAGCACGTCACTGGTGACAACTCACAGTGGAACCCGCGCGGCGTCGAGCCGGGCGCGTGGCTGTTGCGTGGACTGGGTCAAGTGCGGTCACTGTCATGTGACCTGTCACGCTCAACGCATGCGCGGCCGCAATGGCACCATTCACCGTTACTACCAGGGCCCCAACCACGCTGTGCGCCGGCGCCGACGACCGCCGCGGTCCGGAGCGCAACATCCGCGCGAACGAACTGGACGAGTACGTCTTCGAACAAGTCCGCCAAGCGCTACTTGACCCCCAACAGCTCCTCGCCGCCGAGCGCGCCGTGATCGCCGGCGCATCCGACGAGAACGAACTCGTCGCCACTCGGCTCAAGCGCCTTGACAGCGCGATCGACGCCAAGGCACGCGAGCGAGCCGGCCTCTTGACGCCTATCAAGCCGGGCTGATC
>JBEKRJ010000365.1:0-11111 GCA_049518835.1 Solirubrobacteraceae bacterium | reverse complement strand
ATAGCCGGGCGCGTCGCCGATGATGTTGAACGTCAGTCGCTCGAAAGTTTCGTCGTCGAGCATGGTCCAGCTCAGAGCGGTCGTCACCGGGCCCGCAGGACGGCTGGCTGCCAGATCAGCCAGGTCTTCGCTCAGCACCGGCAGCGGTTCGTGTTCGCTGTACAACTGACGTTCGATGATCGGCCGAACCGAGGGCCAGTCGAAGCAAACGACGTCCCGCAGATCGACGGGCTCCGCAAAGGAGAGATGACGCATCAGGTCACCCATGCGACTACCGACTGCGCCGCCCTTCAGCAACCAACGGATCTCCGCAGAAAGCGCCGCAAAGCTCGCGATACTGCCGCGCTTCTGGCGATGACCCAAACTCGATGCCTTCCGGGATCAACGACGTCAGTTGGTCGTCGACAGCCCCGAGGCGCTCGAGGTTAGCCTCGACCCGGTCGACCTGGCTCAGCGCAGCATCGAGATCCACCCGGAGAGGCTCGCAGATTTCGAGTCCTGAGATCCTGCGCTGAGTCGGAGCGCGTCGGCATGGGCATCGCCGAGTCGCGCTCATCCTCTGGTGCAGCGCGGCTGAAGTGGCTCGTCGTCTGAGGGCCTTCTTGAGCGCTCGCCGAAGGTAGGTCGGTGCCGTGCCGCCCGACGTCTGCTTTCGCGGTTCAGGCAGCGGACGGGGGGCACGCCGCAGCGAGCGGCCCCAAGGTGGTCCACTTTTCAACCGGAACAAGTGGGCCAGTTTTCGACCGGACTTGACAGCTGCCGACCATTGCGTCCACCGCGCACGAGGCGTCCGTGCACGCTCAAGCCCGACGAGGTCTCTATCAGTGTGCGAGCGGCGAGGACGGGACCGGCCGGCGGCTCGTTTGATATGCGCCGGCGCCGGGCTTTCGCTTTGGATTTGGAGTTGGCCCCGCGCGAGCTTTTGCGTTCAACGGTTTCCGGCAGGCGGGACCTGCGATCGCCGGCTCATGCTTTCCCTGCAGCGGGTGCCGGTGGGCGACGGGTGCCGCTCGGCCGCGATCGACACGCCCCGGCTCGCGGCCGGCGTCGACCGCGCCGCGCTCGCCCGGCCGGCGGCCGCCAGGACAACTTCCCCGGAAGCGCCGAGGCGCAGCACTCCGACTCCGGCCTGCGCGTTCCTCCCGCTGGCCGTCGCTCCGGTCAAGCGCCGGACGGGCTGGTCGCCGACGACGCCACCGTCTCTGATCTGAACATGCGATCGCAGACGCACACCGGCGCCGACTCCATCCGGAGCCTTGCGCGCCTCAGCAGGGAGGCCTCCGGCCAGCTTGCGCCTCGGACAGTCTCGGAGTCGTCATGTGGCGCCTGGTCATCGATGAGCAGCGGGGCATGTGCGCGTTGCGGAGCTCGGTCGGCTCACCCATGCCTCCGCTGCCGGGCCAGAGACGCCGGCGCGGGGGCCCGCCTCGTAGGCGTAGGCCGCGAGCCTGGCGGGCCCAGCTGAACCCCAGCCAGATTGCGATTGCCCGCGGTCAAGAGCGCACCGCGGGTCCCGACCGGATTATCGGGTTGTCGCCAGGGGAGTCGTAGGCCCGGCAGGTGAGCTGACGATCGCGTTCGTGGCAAAGCACTGGTCCGGGCCGCGGCGCTCGTGACGCCTCCTTCTGGGCGCACTCGCAAGGCGCGAACCCGACCGCCGGAGCACGGACCCGAGACCCGGACGCCGCGGCCGCGCCGGTGTGGGCCTACTGCTGTCGATAGGAGTCCATGCGTGCGGTCGATCGTTGGACGCGCGCGGCGTCCGACGTCGACTCGGCTGCTTGTGCGGACATGCGGTTCGGGGTAGGATCGCCGGAGGCTGCATCGGGCGAGTCGCGCCGGGGCCGCGTGTCGGGATTGCTCGGTGACACAATCGACTCATCGTAACCGGATGTCGGATGTTAGGATTGACCATGCAGTGTCCGTTGCCTCGCTCTCGATCGTCCGGCCGCGGAATTGCGACTGGGTGATCATATTTCATGGTTGCGACAAGCTTGATCAGTTCAGCTCGACTAGCGGGCTACGAAATCGAGGACCTGTTGGGCCAAGGCGGGATGGGCGTGGTCTTTCGCGCGCGTCAGACTGACCTTGCTCGGACAGTTGCGCTCAAGGTGATAACGCCAGGTTGGGCTGGTGACGCGGCCTACAGGTCGCTCTTTAGGCGCGAAGCCAAGCTCGCCGCTTCGTTGCAGCATCCTCACGTGATCGAGGTCTACGACTTTGGAGATATCGCTGGCCAGTTGTACTTGGCGATGCGTTTTGTTGACGGGGTTGACCTCGCGAGAGTGATCGCGGAGGAAGGCCGGGTGAGGCCTGAACGGGCAGCCGACATGATCGCGCAGACCGCGGAAGCGCTTGATGCTGCGCATTGTGCCGGTCTGGTGCATCGCGATGTCAAGCCCGGCAACATTCTGGTGACGGATCGCGACGCGGGCGACTACGTGTACCTCACCGACTTCGGGCTGACGAAGCAGCTGGACGTGACAACGCTGACTGCCACCGGAGGGCTGGTGGGCACGGCTGCTTACATGGCGCCTGAGCAGGCTAGCGGCGAGTCTGTCGACCCGCGCGCGGACGTTTACTCGCTCGGATGTGTGCTGTACCACCTCCTCACTGGAGCGGTGCCCTTTCCCCGTGAGGGCGTCATGGCGCAACTGTATGCTCACGCGACGCAGCCCCCGCCACGACCACGTGATGTCGTGCCTGACCTGCCTGAGGTGTTCGATGAGATCGTCCTCACCGCGATGGCGAAGCGTCCGGCGGAGAGGTATCAGTCTGCTCGCGACCTGGGCCGCGCCGTCCGCACCGCGTCGCTCCTCGGGGCTCCCGAGTCTACGGAATCGCGGATGGCGCTCGTGCACTCGCACCAGCAACCTCGCAGGCCAGGGCTCGACCTTGCACATGCATGGTACGAGGTCGACGATCTCGCGATTGGCTCCGAATTCGCCGGCCACCGCATTGACCGTGTGGCCGGTGTCGGCGCTACTGGGCATGTGTACCGCGCAACACATGTCGGCCTTGGTCGCGTTGTCGCGTTGAAGCTCATCAAACCTGCTTTTAGTCGGGACGAGACGTTTCGCAACCGCTTTCAGCGTGAAGCGAGAGTAACCGCCTTGCTCGATCACCCGAACGTAGTCACGGTGTACAGTCACGGCGAGACCGATGGTCGACCGTACATCGCGCTGCGGTACATAGATGGACCTTCGCTCGCCGAGCTATTACGGAGCGAGGGCGGCCGCCTCGCGCCGGCACGTGCGGCGTGGATCATCGCGCAGGTCGCGGCCGCGCTTGACGCTGCTCATGCGCACGGGATTGTCCATCGTGACCCGAAAGCCGGCAACGTCCTCGTCGAGGGAGAAATCGGAAGAGAGCGCGCCTACCTCTCCGACTTTGGACTGTGCAAGAATCTGACTGGCAGCGTGCTTACCCTGCCTGGCCAGGCCGTGGGTTCCATGGACTACATGGCGCCCGAACAGATCAAGGGCGAGCCAATTACGGCGGCGGCGGACATCTACCACTTGGGGTGCGTCTTGTATGAGTGCCTGACCGGAGCCGCCGTGTTCGCCCATCTACAAGGCATGCGCAGCTTGTGGGCGCACCTTCAAGATCCACCGCCATCGATTAGGGAGAAGGTGCCGTCGCTATCCAAGTCGCTCGATGAAGTCGTCCAGATCGCGTTGGCGAAGAACCCCGTTTCGCGCTATCCCTCGGCAGGCAGTCTTGCGGACGCCGCGCTGGCGGCGGCTAACGCTGGTTCGGGGGAAGGTGCTGATTGTTGAGCCGCCTGCGGGGCCCGCATGATCGCTTTTTCACCCTTCCAGGGTGCACGGCCCGTGATCGCTTTCGCCGGCGAGCTACATCGGCGGCCGGGCGTAGTTCTCCGTCCGCCCAGCAGGAATCGTCATGAGCGCCACGGCCGGACCAGCGCTTTGCCACGAACGCGATCGTCAGCTCGCCTGCCTGGCTGACGACTCCGTTGGCGACAAGGCGGTCGTCCAGGTCGTCGAACGGTGCCGGCCATGCGCGGCAAGCGGAGGCCCGCTCGGACTTCTGCTCTTGGAGTCGCCGCTTAGCATCGCCAACTTTGGTCGTGAGCGGTCGGGCCCGTCAGAGGCAAGGCGATCGTCTGCGTCAGGCGCGCTTACGGGATGACGACCGCCTTGGCGTTGGGGTGATCGCCCCGGGCCTTCTCCCAAGCTGGCAGATCGCGTAGCGCAACCGTGGTGATACCCGGTGACATCAGCCGTCCGCTGACGACAGCCTCCGCGAGGCGCTCGAGCAGCTGGGTGGAGGTGCGCAGCTGGAAGTTGATCCCCCTCACGTCTCTTGCGGCCAGAGAGTCGAGATCAGCGACGTACCTGACTGTTAGCGCGCTGCCACCGGAGCGCACAAGGGAGGCGAGCGCGGCGAAGGCGCCGGCGTCGCTTGCCAGATCGATCAGGACATCGACTCCGTCCGGGTGTGCCTTCGAAATGGCGTCCGGGAGTGACACGGCCGCGTAGTCGATCGTTTCGACCGCGCCATAGCCCCGCAGGCGAGCAGCTTCGCTCTGCCGGGCGGTGGCGATGACGTGGGCACCCGCCTGGGCGGTGAGCTGAGTGACAAAGCTCCCAACGGTGCCGGCGGCGCCGACGATTACCACGGTCTTCGCGGCGAGCGGTCCGAGCGCGTCCACCAGATCCAGCGCTGCCCCTCCCGCGGTGGGAAGCGACGCCGCGATTGTCGCGTCAAGGTTGCTCGGGACCCGCGCGAGCGGAGCGTCTTGAGTGACGGCGACGTACTCGGCGTAGGTCCCAGCCGAGCCGAGCGGTGAGATCAGCAGCTGGCCGAATACCTCGTCGCCTGGCGAGTAGCGGCTGGTCCCATCTCCGACAGCTTCGACGACACCAGCCACATCGGCCCCGAGAACGAGGGGAAACGTGGGCATTGTCGTCCTCGACGATCCACGAGCAATGCGTCAGCGCCGTGAAACATCGCGTCGGCCAGGGCTCGTCTCGCTTGAGTCTATCGCATGAGCACAAGCTTTGGGCTCAAGCCATCGAGCCACGGCGTGATATAAAGCTCTGGCAGTAGGCGTCGGATCGCTCCGCAACCACAGGAGGCCGTAGCAGATGAGCCACAAAGATCTCAACCCGGTTAGCGCGACCCAGCCGAAGCGGGTCGCGATCGTGATCTCAAACCCCGCGGTCTCGACGACCACCGGCTGGCCGGTCGGCTTCTGGTGGAGCGAGCTGACGCATCCGTACTTCGCGTTCACCGAGGCTGGCTGGGACGTCGATGTCTACAGCCCCAACGGTGGTCGTTGCGAGGCTGACGCGATGAGCGACCCCGAGGACGCGAGCCAGTGGCAGGCGGAGGACGTGATCAGCCGCGGCTACAAGCACGACCCCGAGTTCACCGGACTGATCGAGGACACCAAGCCGGTCGAGCAACTGGACGTCGAGCGCTACGACGTGATGGTCGTGGCCGGAGGTCAGGGACCGATGTTCACCTTCGAGCAGGCCGAGGGCCTGCAGCGCAAGTTCGTCGAGTTCTACCAATCAGGGAAGGTCACCGCCGCGCTGTGCCACGGCACCGCGATCCTCCGCTACGCGAAGCTGTCTAGCGGCGACCCGCTCGTCACGGGCAAGACCGTCACTGGATTCGCGAACGTCGAGGAGGACTTCGCCGACCAGGCGACGCGGGACGCCGGCGCGCTGGCCGACGGTCAGCACCTGATGCCCTGGCGGATCGAGGACGAGCTGCGCAAGCTCGGTGCCAACTACATCCAGGCGGGGCTGTGGAAGGGATTCGCGATCCGCGACGGCAACCTCGTCACCGGCCAGCAGAACTTCAGCGGCTCAGAGGTCGCCAAGGTCATCCTCGAGGCCGTCGGCCGGTAGCAGGAGCGAGATCATGGACGTTGCGATCGTAGGGGCGGGGCGGATCGGTTCCAACATCGCCCGCCAGCTCGCGGGTGCCGGCCATCAACCAGTCCTCAGCTTCGCTCGTGACACGGCGACACTCGATCAGCTCGCGACGGAGATCGGCGGCCGGGCCGCGTCGCCAGCTGAGGCGGTGAGCGCGAGCGATGTCGTTGTGATCGCGGTCCCGTGGGGTGCGCCGCCCGAGGCGCTCGAACGCGCGGCCTCGCTGGACGGCAAGATCGTCGTCGACACGACGAACCAGTTCGGCTCGGGACCGATGCCCGCTGCCGGGCAGACGGCGGCCGCGTTCAACGCCGCCCGGATGCCCGGGTCGCGTTACACGAAGTCGTTCAACCACGCTCACGGCAGCGTTCCAGGCGCAGGTGGCGCATCGCGATCCGCCCGAGGTCCAGTGGCTGTGTGGTGAGGACGAGCGGGCCAAGGCAACGGTCTCCGGCCTGATCACCGACGCTGGCTACGTCGCGGTCGACCTCGGCGGCACCGTTGCTTGCGCGGTGATTGAGGCGCCCCGCCGCGCCGGTGCCGTCTACGGGGAGGAGTATCCCCTCCCCGACGCACTGGCGGTGCTGGAGGCGATCCGCGCGGGTCGCCCGATCCCTCCGGCCCCCGAGTACGAATAGCGCGATCAGCCCAGCTAACGAGCGAGAGGCCATCCCCAGCCGCCATCTCTGCAGGTTTGCTGGCGCCGGGCCCAGTGGGACAGCTTGAGCCCAACACATTGCCGCGCTGTTATTGACGTAACCTGGGCCCCATGCCTTCAGATCAGCCGATCGACCAACGCGGGTCCGACCACCACTGCCTGCCCCGCGATTCCGTCGACGCGCTGCTTGCCTCCTGGCAGGCGCGCCGACCCGAGCTCGACTTCACGCCCGTCGGAGTGATCTCCCGGCTCACCCGGGTCCGCAGCCACATCGAGTACGACATCGCCGCATTGCTCGAGGAGCACGGCCTCAGCGGCCCAGACTTTGCCGTGCTCGTCACGCTCGCCCGGATCGGCGACGACGGGCAAATCAGCCAGCGCCGGCTGATGGACGAACTCGGCCTCACCTCCGGGACGATCAGCGTCCGCATCAACCGCCTCGTTGAAGCCCGACTCATCGACCGCCAGGACGATCCCCAATCCAAGCGCAACACGATCATCACGCTGACAGCCGGCGGCCGCGAGCTGTTCGAGCGGATCGTCCCCGCGCACCTCGCCAACGAACGCCGACTGCTCGCAGCTCTGAGCGACGACGAAGAGCAAACGCTCGCCGCGCTATTACGCAAGCTGCTGGTCGAGTTCGAAGGCTCGCGCCCTCCCGCCGACGCCCCGCCCCGTCTCGGGTTGACGCTTGCACCCGCCCACACCGCGATCAAGATGCGCGAATCGGTCGGGCTACCCGCAGTCCCGCGTCTGCTCGTCCGGGCAGTCGAACGGGACGGAGCCGCCAGCCGCGCGGGCATCCACACCGGCGACGTACTGCTGAATGCCGGCAAGCGCCAGCTGCGCACGATCGCCGGCCTCTACGCCGCGATCGACGACGCCGCCGGCTCCCCGCGGCTCAAGCTCACGCTGCTACGCGGCGTCGATCAGCACACCGTCACAATCAACCTCGGCGGACCTCGAGGGCACAACGGAACACTAGCTGCGACCGCCGGACGCAGCAGCCGCGGCAACCACAACATCTGAGACCAACGAAGCTGCCACAAGCCAGAGGGCGACACAACACCGGGGGAACTCTTCCGACAACGAACTGGAAGCGCAGACCCGCGTTCATCCGCTACCAGCACCGCGACGCCGCAAACGACTGACCTCCCCTGTGCGGAGACGAGCAAGTCGCCGGCGAGTGCTCTAGTCATCCGGCGCCGTCGGACGGAGCGATCGCGTTGGCGACGACCTGCGATGACCCGCTGAGGCTCGTGTGGTGGCTAAGTCACCAGCCTTGCGTGCGCGCGTAACGCACGAGGGTACGCAAAAGCCAGAGATCGAGACTAGGAACGGAAGGCACACGAGTCCCACCAGCAGCCCTTCACACAGAGGAACACGGTGACGATGAGGATCCACTGCGCGGAAGGACGCGCACAACGATCACGTTGTAGTGCTTACGCGCCGAGTCGCTGACGTGGTGCTCTTCTGCCATCACGATGTCGAAGAACCATCCTACGCCACCAGCTCGATCACCCGTGCGACCGGCCTCGGCCGCCCGTGAGATGCCAGCCATCGCACTCCTCGCAGCGATAGCAGGTCAGACGCTCGGCGAACTGAGTCCGGTCCCAGAGCGCCGCCGCGCGGGCCTCGGCCTCCGTCGCGAACCAGCGCTTGCGCGCGCAGGCCTCGCGCTGACGCGCCTTGCGGGCCTGCTCGTCGGCGAACCAGCGCTCGATGTCGCGCTCACGCACGACCGTGCCTACCTCTTGCGAGCGGCGAGCCCGACCGGAGCTCTTTCCAATCTCGGCAGAGCGCCCAGTGAGCGCGGGGGGGTACCTCGCCACAGCGCCGCCTCGACATCTTCCACCTCGAAATCCGGCATGGAACCACGGAACGCGCGTCGCCGGGTCCCCTGCCCCGCTCGTGCACGCCGGGTGCCGCTCGCCGTCTGCCAGCTGTCGCCGTCACCGCCGATCAGTTGAGGAGTTCGACGCCCAAGACTCCGGTCCAGAAGCGCCGGGCGCGATGCGGATCGTCGGCCGGAACTCGATGAGGTGCATCGGCAAGCGCATGACTACACGATACGTCGCCGAGCATGTACGAAAGGCTGGTCGAAACGCCCGAACGACGAGCTCACGCGCGTGACCCACGATCGCCTTCGCGTTCCCGGCCGAGCGAAGTGGCCAGCGCTTCGGCGACCAGGACTACTAGCTCCGGAGCTATCGGCTGACCGCTGTCGTTTGGCCCGCCGGACGTTTGCCCTTGGTCGCGGCGTCGAGATGGCCGTAGACGGTGGTGCGGGGCACGCTGAAGAGATCCGCGATCTGCTGGACCGTCCGCTCCCCCGCGTCGTAGAGCTGCTGAGCGACGATGGCTTGCTCCGGGTTGAGCCTCGGTCGCCGTCCGCCCTTGCGTCCCCGTAGACGCGCGGCGGCGAGCCCGTCACGAGTGCTGGCGACAATCAGCTCGCAATGCAGTTCCGCGAGCACAGAGAGCATGCCGAACATCGCGCGGCCCTCGGCTGTCGTGGTGTCGATGCCCTGCTCGATAACGTGCAGGCCAACGTCGCGGTCACGTAGCTCGGCACCGAGCGACCGACCGGCCGGCCGAGGCGGTCCAGTCGGGTGATCTTCAGCGTGTCGCCATCGCGAAGCACACGCAGAACCTCGTCGAGTCTGGGCGGCTCGCCTTCGCGCCGCTCGCGTGGTCAACGTAGATGTCCTTCTCGGCCACGCCGGCGCGCCGCAGCGCGTCGACCTGGTGGTCAGGATTCTGGTCAGCGGTCGAGACGCGCGCGTAGCCGAGCAGCACGTGTCGAGAATATCCGACGGGCCGGGATTACCGTCGTAGTTTCTCGACGCGAGTTATCGACGCCGCTGTAGCCCGGAAACGCTGGGTTCATCCGGTCGGCGCCTGATGCGTCGGCAAATGGTCGTTTCTCGTCACTCTGCATCGCCCCTCGTGGGTAGCGGCCACGGTCGTCAAAAAGCGAGGCGCCCGGCCACCGATGTAGAAGCAGCCACCGGCCCGGCATCCGAGACCTGTTGACAACCGCAGCGATAAGCCGGCTGCGGCAGCAGTCGATTGGTCGGTCGGTCGGTCGGTCGGTCGGCACGACCGTGCCCGATTCTGGTCGCTCGCTCTTCCGCTTCGCCGGGCCAGAGCAGAAGCCGAGGAGGCAGGTCCGCGCGTGGCTGCACTCGTTCTGTAGCGGGAGAGATCCGGGCCTCCAAGGGCGCGCCCGAGACTTCTGGTTCGCCTCCGCGAGGAACAAGAGCAGCACTTCCCGATGTGCGCTATCGGACCGGCACTCACGCTCACGATGCAGGGTCTCATGGCTCGCGTGGCTGGGTGCTGCTTGGTTTGGTGATCCCGGTTTCGTAGGCGAGTACGACGGCTTGGATGCGGTCGCGCAGGCTGAGTTTTGACAGAACGCTGGCGACGTGGGTCTTGATGGTTGTGCGGGATAGGAACAGCTTGTCGGCGATTTCGGCGTTGGTGAGTCCGCGGGCGATCAGCGTGAAGACCTCGAGCTCGCGGGCGGTCAGCTCGGCGAGCGCGGCCGGCGGCTCGGGAGTGTGTGGACGGTCGTGTAGGAGCGCCTCGATCAGTCGTCGGGTCACGGTCGGCGCGAGCAGCGATTCGCCTTCGGCGATCACGCGGATCCCGGCGACGAGTTGCTCGGGGCGACGAGTTGCTCGGGTGGGGCGTCCTTGAGCAGGAATCCGCTGGCGCCGGCGCTGAGCGCGTCGTAGACGTATTCGTCCATGTCGTAGGTCGTGAGCATCAGCACGCGCGGCCTGCCGGCGGTCCCGGCGGCGATGATCTGGCGTGTCGCTTCGAGCCCGTCCATGCGGGGCATCCGGATGTCCATCAGCACGACGTCCGGTCGGTATCGTCGCGCGGCCTCGACCGCGTCGACGCCGTCCTTGGCCTCGCCGAGAACGCGGAAGTCGGGCTCGGCGTCGAGGATCATCCGGAACCCGGTGCGCACGAGCGCCTGGTCGTCGGCGATCAGGATTGAGGTGCTCATGCGGTGAGCACCCCCTCGAGCGGCAGCCGGCAGCGAAGCGCGAACTCGTCGCGCTCGGCCGCGGGCAGCACGTTGAGCTCTCCTCCGTAAAGCTCGACGCGCTCGGTCACGGCGCGCATCGCGTCAGCGGCGTCCCGTAGCGGGCACTCGCCGCGGATCTCCAGCTCGAGCCGCCGTTGCTCGTAGCGGATGGTCGCGCTCGCGTGCGTGCATCGGGCGGCGGCGGCGGTCTCCAGTGCGGTCTCGATCACGCGGTAGCCGACGAGATCGATCCCGGGCGTCAGCGCGATCGGGTCGCCCTCGACGTGGAGTTCGCACGCGAGTCCCGTGTCGCGGAGCGTGCGGGCGAGCTCGGGTAGCTGCTCGAGCCCGGGTTGGGGGCTCAGCGCGTCGTAGACGTATTCGTCCATGTCGTAGGTTGTGAGCATCAGCACGCGCGGCCTGCCGGCCGTCCCGGCGGCGATGATTTGGCGTGTCGCTTCGAGCCCGTCCATGCGTGGCATCCGGATGTCCATCAGCACGA
>JBEKRJ010000364.1:0-5424 GCA_049518835.1 Solirubrobacteraceae bacterium | reverse complement strand
GACCCGATCAGCATCACGGCGCTGGTCGCGGATCAGTTACGCGACTTCCGGCGCCAGTTCGCGACCGTCAACCTGCGCGCCGCGCGAGGCAAGCGGATGACGGCCTATGACGTGTTGATCATCGCGTCGATGATCGAGGCCGAGGCGCAAGTTGCCCGCGATCGGCCGCTGATCGCGTCGGTGATCTACAACCGCCTGGCACTCGGCATGCCGCTGCAGATCGACGCGACGACGCGCTATGCGACTGGCAACTACAGCAGCCCGCTGACTCGCGCGCAGCTCGACTCCCCGTCGCCCTATAACACGCGGATCCACAAGGGGCTGCCCCCGACGGCGATCGACAGTCCGGGCCTGGACTCGATCCAGGCTGCGGCGCACCCGGCCAACACCAGCTACCTGTACTTCGTCGTCAAGCCGTGCGGGAACGGCGAGCACGCATTCGCCTCCAACTACAAGCAGTTCGAACGAGAGGTCAACCAGTACGACTCGGCGCGCGCCAAGCGCGGCGGGCGCTCGCCGGCAGAGTGCTGACCGAATCGTCCCGGACCCGACTCGGGGTGCTCGGCTGGCCGGTGGCCCACAGCCGCTCGCCCGCGATCCAGAACGCCGCGCTGCGCGCGGCCGGCCTTGGGCACTGGCGCTACCAGCTGCTGCCGGTGCCGCCGGAGCTGTTTGCGCAGGCCGTCAGGGCGCTGCCCGCGGCCGGGTTGCGCGGGGCCAACGTCACGATCCCGCACAAGCAGGCGGCACTCGCGCTGGCCGACACGGCGAGCGCGGCAGCGCGTCGGATCGGCGCTGCCAACACGCTCGTGTTCGCAGCTGACGGCGCGATCGACGCCGACAACACCGACGCGCCGGCGTTGATCGCGGCGCTGCCGTTCGCGCCGGCGGGGCGCACGGCGCTCGTGCTGGGCGCCGGCGGCAGCGCCCGCGCGGCCGTGTGGGCGCTGCTCGAGGCGGGAGCGGCCGAGGTGCAGGTCTGGAACCGCACGCCGGAGCGAGCGCAGCGGCTGTGCGCCGAGCTCGGCGGCACAGCTGTGGGCGCCGCGGCGCCGGCCGACCTGCTCGTCAACTGCACGGCGGTCGGCCTCGACGCGGCCGACGACACGTTCGCGCTGCTGCCAGTCGGCGCCGACGAGCTTGCCGGCTTCGGCTGCGTGGTCGACCTCGTGTACCGCGCCGACAGCGACACCGCGCTCGTGCGCGCCGCTGCCGAGCGCTCGATCCCGGTCGTCGACGGGCTGGAGCTGCTGGTCGGCCAGGGCGCGCTCAGCTTCGAGCGCTTCACCGGCCACAAGGCGTCGCTGGACGCGATGCGCGCCGCCGTTGCACGGCCTTGACGCGCGCGCCACACCCGCGGCGTCGACGGGCGGTCGTGCAGGCCGGGGGCGGCCTCGTCGCAGGGCTCCGGGTATGGTGCGTGGCGATGATCGTCACCGATGCCGTCCGAAGCTAGGTCTGGGTGCGGCGATGAACGACCAGCGCAACGAATGGGACGCCGCGCGGGTGCTGTGCCGGCCGTGCCACGGCACCGGCCTAGTGCTGTCGACGCTCGGCGGGACCGAACACCAGCTCACGTGCCCCTGGTGCGCCGGCGGCAGCGAGTTCATCCCCGGCCGCGACGCGCAGCAGTCCCCGGCCGAGCAGCCCGGCGCCTAGCGTCGAGCCTCACGTAGCCTTGGTCGCCGATGACGCTGCGCCTGATCACAGCGGGTGAATCGCACGGACCCGGTTTGACGTGCATCCTCGAGGGCCTGCCGGCCGGGCTGACGCTCGACCGCGACGCGCTCAACCGTGATCTCGCGCGCCGGCAGCTGGGTCATGGGCGCGGCGGGCGGATGAAGATCGAGCGCGACCAGGTGACGATCACCGCCGGCGTGCGCCACGGGCGGACACTCGGCGGCCCGATCGCGCTGCAGGTCGTCAATCGCGACTACGCCAACTGGGAGGAGCGGATGAACCCGTGGCCCGTGCAGGCGGCCGTGGGCGAGGTCCACCTGCCGCGGCCGGGTCACGCCGACCTCGTCGGCACGCAGAAGTTCGGGCTCACGGACGTGCGCGACGTCCTCGAGCGGGCGAGCGCGCGTGAGACGGCCGCGCGCGTCGCCGGCGGGGCGGTCGCGAAGGCGTTCCTGTCGCAGCTCGCGGTCGGCGTGTTCTCGCACGTGATCCAGATCGCGTCGGTCACGGCGCCGCGGCCCGCCGAGCTCGCCGCCGAGGACTTCGCGCACGTCGACGAGTCGCCGGTGCGCTGCCTGGACGCGGAGGCGAGCAAGGCGATGGTGGCCGAGATCGACCGGTTGCGCAGGGCCAACGAGTCGCTTGGCGGCGTGTTCGAGGTGCGGGCGCTCGGCCTCGTCCCGGGCCTCGGCTCGCACGTGTCGTGGGAGGAGCGGCTCGATGGTCGCCTCGCGCAGGCGGTGATGTCGATCCAGGCGATCAAGGCGGTCGCGATCGGCGACGGGATCGAGGTCGCCGGACTGCCGGGCTCCCAGGCCCACGACGAGATCTTCTACGAGCCCGCGCGCGGCTTCTACCGCCAGTCCAACCACGCCGGCGGCCTCGAGGGCGGGATCACGAACGGCGAGCCGCTCGTCGTGCGCGGCCTGATGAAGCCGTTGCCGACGCTGACCAAGCCGCTGCGGTCGGTGGACATCGCGACCCACGAGCCGACCGGCGCGCTGCGCGAGCGGACCGACTCGTGCACGGTCCCCGCCGCCGGCGTGGTCGGCGAGGCGATGGTCGCGTTCGTGCTCGCCGACGCCTACCGGCGCAAGTTCGGCGGCGACCACATCGACGACGTGCGTGGCGCGCTGCGCGCCTACGAGGAGCGGATCGGGTGGCGCCGGCGCTGAGCTCCGCGGCCGCTCTGGGGTCGCGGTGAGCGGGCATCGCGCGGCGCCGGCGCTCGCGGACGGGCGCAAGCTGGTGATGATCGGCTTCATGGGCGCTGGCAAGTCGACTGCCGCCGCCGCGGCGGCCAACGCGCTGGGGCTGCAGGCGGTCGACGTCGACGAGCGGATCGAGCAACAGCTGGGCAGGCCGATCGAGCAGGTGTTCGCGCAGGACGGCGAGGCTGCGTTCCGTGCCGCCGAGCAGCGCGTGACGCTCGAGCTGCTGCGGGCGCCGGGCGCCGGCGTCCTCTCGCTCGGCGGCGGTGCGATCGAATCCGCGCCGGTGCGGGCGGCATTGCGCGGCCACGTGACGGTTTGGATCGACGTCGAGCTTGACACCGCCTGGTCGCGTTGCGCCGGCAGCGGCAGGCCGCTCGCGCGCCGGCGCGAGGAGTTCGCGCAGCGCTACCGCGCCCGAGAGCCGATCTATGCGCAGCTTGCCGACGCGATCGTGTCTGGCCGGCGCTGCGACGAGATCGCGCCCGTGCTCGCCGCGCTGCAGGGGCTGCCGGCGCAGACGAAGCTGCTCTGGGCCGCGAGCGCGTCAGGGGACTATCCCGCGTACGTCGGCCGCGGCCTGTTGCGGGCTCGCTTCTGGCCCGAGGGGATCGCCGGCCGGCGCTTCGTCGTCAGCGACGGCCACGTCGCGCGCCTGTTCGGCGATGCGCTGGAGCCGGCCGCGGGGCGCGTCGCGGTGATGCCCGGCGAGCAGTCCAAGACCGTCGCGCACGCCGAGATCGTGTGGACCGAGCTGGCCCGCTGCGGCCTGACGCGCAACGACGTCGTGGTCGCGCTCGGCGGCGGCGTGGTCGGCGACCTGGCCGGCTTCTGCGCCGCGACCTACCAACGCGGCGTTCGCTACGTGCAGGTGCCGACCAGCCTCGTGGCGCAGGTCGACTCCGCCTATGGCGGCAAGACCGGCGTCGACCTGCCGGAGGCCAAGAACTACGTCGGCGCCTACCACCAGCCCTCGGCGGTGATCGCGGACGCCGATGCGCTCGCGACGCTGCCCGCGGCTGAGCTCGCCGCCGGCTACGCCGAGGTCGTCAAGACGGCGCTGATCGCGGGCGGGTGGCTGTGGGAGCGGGTCCGCTCGGGGGCCGATCCGGCGGCGCCGGAGCTGATCGCGGCGTGCGCGCACACGAAGCTGCGGGTCGTCGCGCGCGACGAGCGCGACGCCGACGTCCGCCAGGTGCTGAACCTCGGACACACGGTCGGGCACGCGATCGAGACCGTCACCGGCTACGCCCGCTACCGCCACGGCGAGGCGGTCGGACTGGGCCTGCTGGCCGCGCTGCGGCTGTCAGGGCGCGACGAGCTGCGGGCGGAGGTTCGCCGGCTGCTCGCCGACCGCGGTCTGCCGACGGAGCTCGACGGCGCCGATCCGGACGCGGTCGTGGTCGCGACCGCGCGAGACAAGAAGCGCATCGCGGACGGCCCGGTACCGTTTGTGCTGCTTGACGCACCCGGAGACGCGCGAACCGGTTGCAAGGTGACGCCGCGCGAGCTGATCGCCGCGGTGCGAGAGTTGGCAAGCCAAGAGCGGCCGTAGTGAGCAAGTGATCCAGCCCGTGAACAGCGTGACGCATAATCGTGTCGAGGTGATGCACGGCGTCAACCTCGACCAGCTCGGCCGGCGCGACCCGGTCCACTACGGCCGGCTGTCGTTCGTCGAGCTCGTGCAGCTGATCGCCGACCACGCCGCGCAGCTCGGGCTCGAGGCGCGCTTCTTTCAGTCAAACCACGAGGGGGAGTTCATCGAGCATCTGCACCGCCTCGAGGGGATGGCCGACGGGATCGTGCTCAACCCCGGCGCCTGGACGCACTACTCCTACGCGATCCGAGATGCGCTCGAGCTGACGGGCTTGCCCGCGATCGAGGTGCACCTGTCCGACGTCGACCGGCGCGAGCAGTGGCGGCGCACGTCGGTGATCGGCGACCTGTGCCTCGCCCGCGTCAGCGGCAAGGGGCCCGACGGCTACCGCGACGCGCTCGCGCGGCTGCGGACGGAGCTGGCAGGATGAGCGACCGCGCGCAACGACTCACGGCGCTGCTGGCCGCAGCCGAGGTCGACCTGCTGCTGGTCTCAGACCAGGTCAACCTGCGCTACCTGACCGGCTACACCGGCGACAACGGGCTTGCGCTCGTCGGCCCGGGCACGCGCACGTTCATCACCGACTTCCGCTACGTCGAGCAGGCTGCCGAGGAGGTGGACCCGGCGTTCGAGCGCCGCCAGGCGCCGCTCGACCTGCTCGACGCGATCGACGACGCGCTGCCCCCGGGGCCGGTGGCGCTCGGATTCGAAGATGCCACCGTCTCGGTTCGCAGCCACGCTCGGATGCGCGAGCTGCTCGACGAGCGGGTGACGCTGGTGGCTGCCGGAAGCCTCGTCGAGCGGCTGCGCGCGATCAAGGAGCCCGCGGAGATCGCCCGCATCCGCGCGGCCGCCGCGCTGGCGGACGAGGCGCTTGCAGCGTTGCTCAGCGACGGGCTGATCGGACGCACCGAGCGCGACCTCGCGCTCGCGCTC
>JBEKRJ010000363.1:0-5430 GCA_049518835.1 Solirubrobacteraceae bacterium | reverse complement strand
TTACGACCCCGTGTACACGGGGCCGCTCGAGAACGCCGCCCGCCAGGAATCGATCATCGACGTGATCTTCGCGATCAGCGAAGGGATGGGCGAATACGTGTACCGGTTCGCGCCGATCGAGCAGCTGTGAGGAGGCACGATGAAGGTTGACGGCTTGCATCACGTCACGGCGATCACTGCCGACATCGATGTGAATCTCGAGTTCTACGGCCGGCTGCTGGGGCTCCGGTTGGTGTGGCAGGGAGTGAATGCGGACGATCCCGAAATGCGGCACATTGCCTACGGCGATGAGCGGGGCAGTCCCGGCAGCATCGTGACGTTCTTCGACATGCCCGGAGTGATGCGCGGCCGTCCGGGCCCGGGCATGGTCCACCGATTGCTCTTCCGGGTGGCCGGCGAGGAGACGCTTGACTTCTGGGAGCGTCGTCTCGCTCGTGCTGGCGTGCCGAGCGATCGGCTCGCCGATCGCCTGGCGTTCTCGGACCCGGAGGGGCTGGGGCTGGACTTGGTGATCGATGACGGCGAGGATGAGCCGCTGATCGCGGACGCGCCCGACGTCGATCAGCAGGTCGCGATTCGCGGTATGCACGCGGTGCGCGCATACAGCGCCGATCCGGTACGCAGCGCGCCGGTGTTCGGCGAAGAGCTCGGGATGGAGGCCGAGGGCGACCGGCGCTGGCTGGCGTGGGGCGAGCGTCGCCACGGCCTGGTCGTCTATGACGCGGCGCCGGCGGACCAAGGGATCATGGGCGCGGGCACGATGCACCACATCGCGTTACGATCCGCGAGGGTGAGCGGACGCCTGGCGGTCGCACGTGGCCGCGGCCGGGCTTCGGCCGACGCCCGTTCTGGATCGCAAGATGTTCAAGTCCGTGTACTTCCGCGAGCCGAGCGACGTTCTGCTGGAAGTTGCCACCGATCAGCCGGGGTTCGTGTTCGAGCGCCTTGACCACCTCGGCGAATCGTTGGTGTTGATCGGCGACCTCGAGCACCGACGGGCTGAGCTCGAAGGACGCTTCCCGCTGCTGCCCAACCCGCGGGCATCACAGACACCTGAAAGGACGTCGGCATGACTACCGAAACTGCCCACGTTCCCCGATCTGTCGCGATCACCGGTGTGGGAAGCGGGCTCGGGAGAGAGATCGCGAATCATCGCGATCGGCTTCGCCGACAAGGGCTACCGCGTGTTTGGCACGGCCCGCACGCCTGTTCGATCACCTCTCAGCCAGCATCCCGAACGTCACCACCGAACTCATGAATGGACTCGGCCACACCGCGCCCGACGACGACGCGCCTGACATCGTCGCCGCTCACGTTCGGCAGCACCTTCAGGACCAAGCGCGAGCCTCCCGCGTGGGTGACCCGGCTCCGCTACCGTGGAACCAGGCACGTCAGCCTTCAGGCCCGCATCGCGCCGTTACTGGCGAGCATCGTCGACGTGAATGGCTGCTACACCTCGCCGCATCGATGAGACTCGGACGCATCCATCTTCCGTTCCTGAACTCTCCGGAGGAGGCGCGGGAGATGTACGCGGGTGGCCGCGCGAACGCGGCTGCGCGACGGTATGCCCGGTTCTGGGTCGCGGTGCTATGGCCGGGGACTGCTCCCCAGGCGCGGCGTCGTGCTCGAGGTGCGCGGCCGAAACTCAGCGGTCATCGCCGCAGGTAGGCCAAGGCATCAGCGAGGAGCGTCCAATGGTTGACAGCTGGGAGCGCCGCGGCCCAGCACGGCGCGACCACGGTTTTGCCGTCCGCGTGGGCTTCGCCACGACGCGGAGCCATGTCCTACCTAGGGTTCGGTGTGCGGGATGGCCGCCGTCATCGGTCGAGACCTGCTCATGGCCTCGGTTACCCGACTGTGCTCATTTCATTCATGCCGCAGCGCCGGGACCGGGGAGTAGCTCGATGTCTCCGGCGTGCATCGGCTGGCCGCAGTGCGCGCAGCGCAGGTCGACATGGCTGATCTCCCCGCATGCGTGGTGGCGGTACAGGACGGGTGGGCCGGCGGTCACGGTGAGCCATTTGTCGGCCCAGCCGACCATCACCATCAGCATGTCGACGAGTTCGGTCCCTTTGTCGGTGAGGACGTACTCGTACCGGGGCCGGCGGTCGTAGGCTCGGCGTTCGAGCACCCCGTGGTCGACGAGGTGGTTGAGCCGCTCGGTCAGGACCTTTCGTGAGATGCCGAGGTCGGTCTGGATCTGCTCGAACCGGGTGAGTCCAACCCACACGTCACGCAGGATCAGCGGCGACCAGGGCTCCCCAACCACGTCCAGGGTGCGCGCGATCGAGCACGCCATCGCGCCGAAGTTGGTGCGTTGCATATAGACGATCCTAGCACTCGGGGTTCCCTCAGGGAACGCCATCTGATACCGTTTTCACGCTCGTAAAGGAACTCCAGAAAGGAGCATGAAAATGAGCATGGTCTCCGGTGTCACCAGCTTCGTGCACGTCGGTCTTGTCGTCGAGGACCTCGACGAGACCGTCCGATTCCTCGCGCTGCTGGGCTTCGACTGCGACGAGCCCTCGATGTTCACCGGCGAGTGGATCGATCGGATCGTCGATCTCGAGCACGCGACCGTCGAGGTCGTGATGGCCCGCGCCCCCGACGGCAGCGACATCTTCGAAGTAGTGCGCTTCCACTCGCCTCTCGCCGGCACTCAAGAGCCGGTGCCGGCCGCGAACCGTCCGGGGCTCCGGCACATTGCCTTCACCGTCGATGACGTGCGTGGCGTCGTCGACCGCATCCGAAAGGCCGGCTGGGATACGGTCGGGGAGATCGTCAACTACGAGAACATCTACCTCCTCTGCTACCTCCGTGGACCCGAAGGCCTGATCGTGGAGCTCGCCGAGCGACTCGACGGCACGCCGGGCTGAAACGGCCAGACTGAACGCTCGCGTCCGAGCGGTGCGGCTGTCACGCTCCGCGCAGCCAAGCCTCCGCATCAGCGGACACCGAGCGACCGTCCTCGCCAAGCTCCTACGCCTCGTCTCGTGCCGACGCGGGGGTCTGAGCTGGCGGTGCGGGTGTGGAGCCGCGACGGGACTTTCCGGTGCGGGTGGGATGGTCTGAGTGGGGCGTTCGGTGGATGCTCGGTAACGCTACCTCGATGTCGAGGCCGCCGCCGGCCGGGGCTTGGAGCTGTAGCGATCCGTGGTGGGCGGCGGTGATCGCTGCGACGATCGAGAGTCCGAGGCCGTGTCCGTCGCCGCGGCCGGCGCGTTCCGCGGTGAGTTGTTGGAAGGGCTGTATAAGTCGGTCTAGGTCGTGTGGTGAGATCGCCGCGCCGCTGTTGGCGACGGTTACGGTTGCGTTCCCTGGTGGTGGTGATGTTGTCGTGATCTTGATCCAGCCTCCTGTGGTGTTGTGGCGGATCGCGTTGTCTAGGAGGTTCGCGAGCAGCCGTTCAAGCAGCTGTTGGTTGCCTTCGCAAGCGGTCGAGCTCGGCCGTTAACGAGAGCTGGTATCTCTGGAGTTCGTCGGCGCGCTGATCGAGCAGATCCTGTGTCGTTTTTGCGAGGTCGACCGGTGCTGGGTGTTCGAGGGCGCGCTCGCCGCTGGCGAGCTCGAGGAGCGCGTCGATCAGTTCGTCGAGTTGTTGCTCGGTGGCAAGTGCCCGTCGGTGGGCTGAGCGCAGCGATGAAGCGGGTGCGTCGGGGTCGATCAGGGCGATCTGCATGATCGTCTTGAGCCTGGCGAGCGGGGTTCGCAGCTCGTGGGAGGCGTGGGAGACGAACCGGCGCTGAGACTCGAAGGCGATCTCGAGGCGCCCGAGCAGAGCGTCGAGCGTGTCACCGAGTTCTTTGAGTTCGTCGTCGGGTCCGGGGAGCGCGAGCCGGCGGTGCAGGTTGCTGGCCGATATGTCGCGGGCGGTGGCGGTGATCGTCCGGAGTGGGCGGAGTATGCGTCCTGCGATCAGCCATCCGAGCAGGCCGGATACGGCTGCCATCAGCGCGAGCGCGATTGCGGACATGATCAGGAGGGTGTGCAAGTCCGTTGCGTGCTGGGTGGGGTTGACGGCGGAGGCGGTGCGTGGCACGCGTAGCGTCCCGGGCGGCCGTGGCGCTGAGATCCGGCCCGAGTTGCCATGCAGTGAGACGAGCAGGTAGGTGATCGCGAGCAGCCCGGCGCCGCAGGCGACAAAGACGCAGGCGTACAGCCGTGCGAGCCGCAGTCGTGCGGTGGGGCGTCGGGGCCGGAACGCGAGCGTTGACAGCGCTGATTCTGTGCGCCCGAGCGGGCGCATCGGCTAGATCCGGTATCCGGCTTTGGGGATCGTCTCGATCACGGGTGGGTCGCCGAGCTTTGCTCGCAAGCGGCTTACGGTGAGTTTGACGGTGTGCGTGAAGGGATCGGCTGCCTCGTCCCAGGCTCGGGCGAGCAGCTCCTCGGCGGACACGCACCGTCCTTGGCTTGAGAGGAGCAGCTCGAGCACTCCGAACTCCTTGGGAGTCAGCGATAGATCGCGTCCGGCCCGGACTGCCGATCGGCGGGACTGGTCGAGGACGACGTCGCCGTGATGGAGGACCGGCGGGATGGCGGGTTGCGCGCGCCGTGCGAGCGCTCGAATCCGGGCGACCAGGATCTCGAAGTCGAACGGCTTGGGGAGGTAATCGTCGGCGCCCAAGCCCAAACCGTGAACAAGGTCGTTACGGCTGGCCGCGGCCGTCAGCATCAGCACTCTGCTGCGACGGTGTTCAGCGACCAGGCGGGCGCAGACCTGATCGCCGTGTATACGAGGTAGGTCGCGGTCCAGAACGATCACGTCGTACTCGTTCAGCAGCGCGTGCGAGAGCCCGTCCTGACCGTCGAACGCGACATCCACGGCCATTCTTACGTACCGGAGCCCGGCAGCGACCTCGTTCGCCAGCTCTTCGTCGCCCTCGATGACCAGCACGCGCATCGCAGCGTCAGCGTAGCCCGGACCGGGTTTCGGCCGGGTATCAGCACTAGGCGTGGCCGGACTGATACCTCGCCGATACCCGCCATGTCGTACCACTCAGCTGACCCATCAGAGGCGAGGCATCATGGCATCACACCGCTCCAACGCGGGACGCCGCCGCATCCGGCGATCTGGCGCCCGATCGGCGACGATATGGCCTGGCACGATCGCGTGCCTGCTCGTGAGCGGATGCGGGAGCGACTCGCCAGCCAGCAAGCCGGTCACGTCGACCGTGACGGCGGAGATGGTGGCGTTCTCGAAGTGCATGCGCGGGGACGGCGTTTCAGGCTTCCCGGACCCGGGAGCCGTTGCCAACCCTGAGGAGAACTCGATCGGCGGGATCCCGATCCCGAGTACGATCAACCCAAGCTCGCCCGCATTCGAGACGGCGCAGAACGCCTGTCAGGCGCTCTTCTCCGCACGGTTCTCGCGGCAGGGAAAGCCATCGCTTACTGCCAGCCAGAAGGTGTCGCTGATCGCTCTCTCGC
>JBEKRJ010000362.1:0-5469 GCA_049518835.1 Solirubrobacteraceae bacterium | reverse complement strand
ACGCCGTCGCAAAGGCCATGACGATCCCAACGCCGCGCGTCGCGCCGTCACGCCAGGCCGCGGTGAAGTCCTACGGCATCTTTCGCCGTCGCAGGAGACCTTGATCACTCTCGCCGAGCGCACCAAAGGACGCCTCGCCGACCAAACTGCAAAGGAGATTGGCCGACTGCGGGCGGCCTATCAGGCGCTCGCCGCGACCCGAACCAGGCCGATGCAGCCGGGTTTGCTTGCCCACCAGCCTCACTCGCTGGAGATCGCCCAAGAGCTGCCGGCGTCGGCTCGGGCCAACGGCCGCCGCGCACGCGATCACGCGGCCACTCGACCCACTTCGAACCCCGCCGCCGTGGCGCTCACTCGGGCTGGACACTGGCCTGCCCAAATGCGCAACGGGCCCTGATCCGTGCGCTCTGACGCGCCCTCGGAGCCGGCGGCTCCGGTGAACCGCATCCGGCCATCGACGGTTCGCATATGACGATTGCACAAGTTCAGTGGCGGGATGTCGGGCGCTCCGTTCCCGTTGACAGCAAGCGCCCGGCCGCCGACCAAAGCAGAAGCCGGCAGCTACGGTATCGGATGCGGCTGTCCGGCCAGCGCGTACTGAGTTAGCGGGTGCGGCTGGTGCGGGGTTTAGCTGCTAGCGCCGCTGAGCGCGAGTTCGTACTCGATGTGTTCGGTTGGGACGGCGTTGGGGTTGAATTCGCCGGCGCCGTTGAGGCCGAGCCACTCGAGCATGTCCCTGTGTTCGTCGTGGTTTGGGCGGGCGAGGATCTCTTTGAGGTTCGCGTATCCCCAGGCGCTGCCACAGTCCTCCGGCGGGCACGCGCCCTTTGCCGCCACTAGCACCGGGTAGTGAACATCGGGGTCGGGCTCGAGCAGGTCTTCGACGAGGATCTCGTGCTCCCAGTTGTCGCCGAAGTCGTAGGTGTAGCGGAAGCGAGCGCCGATGTCGGTGAGCTCGCCGAGCGTCACCTTGCGCTCGTCGCTGAAACCGAGCTCGGGGTCGGGGACGCCGAACTCCCCCTCGCCGAAGGAAAAGACGTGCATGTGGTAGTTCTCCCAGCCGAGCGCGGCCTGAAGGATCTCGTGCAGTTGATCGAGGCGCGTGTCGGCGCGCAGCTGTAGTTGGCGCCAGACCGGCGGCTTGCTCACCCCGAGCAGCTTGACCTTGATCTGCACGATGACGTTGTAGGGGGAGGTGTGCTGGCCCATCGGCTGCTCCTTGTGGCTCGCTGGCTGACGGGGGAAAGGTAGGCGGCTGGCCGGATGGACGCGCGCTCAGGTGGGTCGCGCGTCCGGCGTGCAGTGGATCCTCAGCTGGGCGGCGAGCAACGAGCCCAGCCCGTTGGCGCAGTTCGCGCTGCTCCAGTCGGGCACGGGTGCTCACCAGCGCAGCCCGCCGCCGCGCGACAGCATCCGGCGGACCACCCCGATGCCATATGCGACCAGCGCCCCGGGTCAGCTTGGCGGTTGCGGCAGCGAGATCCAGGACACGGTTCGCCCGGCCCGATCCCGAGCTCTGTAGCGGTCGCACCGATCACCGCTGGCGCGTACCGAGGCCGGCCGCGCTCAACGGCTGGCGCTACTGAGGCGAACGGCCGGGCCAGGCGATGCAACTCCACGCCCGGGATCGTGACTCGCCCGGAGGACGGCGGCCGTCGGTCGCAATGAGGCCACTGACGCACGGCGGGGGCCGCCGGCGAGCCTTGCTCCCGCCGCTGAGGCCGGAACCGCGATCACCGGAGAACATCGTCTCCAGCGGTCGGCGATCTGGTACATGCTCACGCGTAACAAACCCTTCGCCCCGGTGAGACGGCGCGCGAGGTCGATCTGGGCGACCTTGGGGCCGCGCTGGCGACGGCGCTTGGTTTGCTGGTAGCGTTCGCGGTAGAGCGGATGGGCTGAGGCGGCGATCGCTGCTTCCATCAGCCCCCAGCGCAGACAGCGGGGGCCGTGCTTGGACAGCGGGCCGCGGTGGTCGCTCTGGCCTGACTGCTTGACGCGCGGACACAGCCCGGTGTAGCCGGCGAGCTTGACCGGCAGGCGAACCGGGCGATGTCGCCGAGCTCGCACGCGACTGTGAACGATGTGATCGATCCGAACCCCGGCGCGGTCAACAGCAGCGGGATGTAGCGGTGATCGGCGCCCGAGCGGCGCAGCTCTTTGGCGATCTGAGTGATCCGCGCCTCGAGATCGTCGATCAGCACCAAGCTGGCTTCGACATGCGAGCGCCACGGCTCGGGGATCTCAAGCTGCCCGAGCAGCCGGCGGCCGGCGACCCGAAGAGGTCGGACATGTGACGCTGGTGGCCGAAGGTGATCAGCGTCGAGTGCACGCGGTTCTTCAGCGTCGAGCGGTGCTTTACCAGGTGCAGGCGCCAGCGCGAGATCTCGCGCTCGCGGCGCAGCTCGACCGTCGCCAGCCAGATCGCCGGCACCAAATCGCGCAATGACAGCTCGGCCAGCACCCGCGCGTCGATCTTGTCGGTCTTGCACGCCAGCGGCGCCAGCCCCTTGATCTTCTGCGCGTCGGCGACGAGCACCTCCCACCCGTGAGACACGAGCTCGTCGTGCACGAACCGCGCGCCGTTGATCGACTCCACGACCCCGCGCACCGGCTCGCCGTACACCGCCAGGCGCGACGCGAGACCGTGCAGCCCGTCGCGGTCAGGCGGCGCGCAGAACCGGTCAACCAGCTCGCCGTCGCCCGAGATCAGGCACACGTCGACGCGTTTGCGGCTCAAGTCCAACCCGACATGCAGCATTCATCCTCCCCTCGCAAGCAGGATCCAGCCCGCCGACGCCGTAACGTCAGCCAAGGTCGGGTCCTCCGAGTGATGTTCGAATATGCTCGGCACCGCGGCCGTTCACCGCGGGACGCCTTACGACTACGCCGTTCGACCCGGAGGACCCGACCTCCTTCACCGGCGGCTCGCGATTCAGAGCCCGCGGCCGGGGTGGGTCAGGGCCTCCTTCATCGCAGTTGAAACCATAAGGTCCACGCGAGCACCAAAACCAGAAGCCCACGCTCCGGGGAGCGGCCTTGACACGGCCTTGCCCCGGCGGACGGAATCACGAGCCGCGCGGCAGCCCCGACGGATGCACCGTCGGCCGCCGTTCGTGTCTGAAAGTGCGGGGCTCGGCGTGCCCCCCGCATGGAGAGCGACACAGTCGCCGACCTGGCGTCCCGCGGCGCTGCTGGGACTGACTCGGAACAGCTGGCTCGACTCGGCCGCTTGCAAGCGCCGCGCGGGCTAGCTCGCTTGCAAGCGCCCGCAAGCCGTTGGCGCGGTTCGTCTCGACCCGAGTGCTTGCCAGAACGCTGCAAGCAGGTGGTGCTCGGTTTGGCGCCGAGCGGTTCCGGGCGGCGCAGCCCCGCTCCTCGCCGATCGCAGGGCACGCTGGACGGGCTCAAGATCCGTGCGCGTGCGTAGGCACGCTTCCGCCTACGGGACCCTCAAATTGGCGAGCAGCAGGTCGCTTGAGTCCTCAGTCGAGACACCTGCTCCGCTGTCGTTGCGGTAATCACGCCGGACGGTCAAGAGGCTTCCCTGATCGTTCCGGAGGAGAACCGCCGCGCCGCGGGAACGCGACTCCTGCTCGGCCAGGGCAATTCGCGGGCGTCTCGGGTCGATGGCCGCGTTTTCGCTTGCAGCCGGGACGGTCTGTCTTGGTGATCCGACCGGCGGTGCGCTTTCGATGTTCGCGTGCTTGCTCGGGGCAAGTTGCGCGCCTAGCACTGCCAGTGCGGCGTCGTCTGTCGGCCGCTCACGGTTTTGGCGGCCGACCGCGCTTGGGCATGGGCCCGGCTTGTCGGGGCATCCGGCCGGCGTCATCGAGAGCGCGTCGCAGGAGCATCTCGATCTGGGCGTTGAGGCTGCGGAACTCGGCAGCGGCCCACCGCGCCAGGGCGTCGTGGACCGCTGGGTCGATGCGCAACAGCAGTTGCTTGCGCTCGGGGCTCACGTATACAGCGTGCCGGTGTTGACGACCGGAGACGCGGGCTGATCAGCACACAGCACGACCAGCAGGTTGCTCACCATCGCCGCTTTGCGCTCCTCATCGAGCTCAACGATCCCGTGCTCATCCAGGCGGGCGAGCGCCATCTCGACCATCCCGACCGACCCCTCGACGATCCGTGACCGCGCCGCGACGACGGCGTTGGCCTGCTGGCGGCGCAACATCGCCTGCGCGATCTCCGGCGAGTACGCGAGATGACTGATCCGAACCTCGACGATCTCCACGCCCGCGATCGTGACGCGCTGGGCGACCTCCTGGGCAAGCTCAGCGGCGACGAGGTCGACGTTGCCGCGCAACGAGGTGCCCTCACCCGTCGGGTCGTCATAGGGATGGGTCGTCGCGACGTGACGTAACGCCGACTCGGACTGAACCTCAACGAAGTTGACGTAGTCATCGACTGCGTACGACGCCCGTGAGGTGTCGGCCACCTGCCAGACGACGATCGCGGCAATCTCGACCGGGTTACCATCGGCGTCGTTGACCTTCAGATGGTTGGTCTCGAAGTTGCGGACCCGGATGCTCAGGTTCCGGCGGTCCGCAAGCGGCACGATCCACCACAGGCCGGTACGACGTACGGTGCCGGCGTAGCTCCCGAAGAACCGCACGACCTTGGTGTGGCCAGGTTGCACCATGATCAGCGACGACGCGATCAGCGCTCCCACCACGATCGGCACGGCCACAGGCGCCCCGGCCTTGTTCTGGACGAGCACAATCGTGGCGGCGATACAGGCGGCGACGACGAGCACGCCGAACCAGCCGCTGATCGACCACGCGGGGCGCTCCTCGATCACGACGCGAGTCCCCGAGTGCCCGACCGGAGTCGCCTCGGGCTGGCGATATTGCTGGACGTCCTGACTCATGAATCCTCCTCGTTGAGTGACTGAAAGTAGTTACGCGGTCGGCGCCACCCGGCAGCGCGGATGCGAGCATCCGGCTTGCCGCGGGCGTGGAGCCAGCGATCGGGGCCGCGATCACCGGCTCACGCTCAGCGCGCGTCAACCTGAGCTTCTGCGGGCGACGACCGGCCGGCAAGAATGCCCGGCAATAGCAACCGGAGGGCTCACGCTCGGGGCGGTTGGGAGCGAGCGATAGTCAGCTCCCAGTAGCCAGCCGCGAGACTCAGCGCCCCGACTACCAGGAAGAAGGCTGCCCATCCGTACGCGGCGTACGAGAGACAGATGAGGCCCGCGGTGACCGCGACAAGGCCACCGACAATACGCACGATCCCAAAGGCGCGGACGTGGCGGTACTCCCATGGAAAGATCAGGCGTTGCATGCCCGGTCGCAGCGGGGTTGCCCACCACTCGCGGAGACTTTTTCGAGCAGTGTTGTCGTTGGCAGCGCTCATCGGGAGGCCTCCTTTGGGCCGTGGTATCGACCATCCGATCACCTACCAAATAGATATCACATTGATATCCGGTTTGTCAATGGTGGCAGTACTAATGCCTGAGTT
>JBEKRJ010000361.1:0-5470 GCA_049518835.1 Solirubrobacteraceae bacterium | reverse complement strand
ACGTGCTCGGGTTGCGGATGGTCGCCGACGTGCTAGAGGGCGCCGGCTTCGAAGTTTTCTACCTCGGGGCTGACGTTCCCAGCGACGCGTTGCTGTCCGCTTGCACGACGCATCGACCCGCGATTCTTGGACTGAGCGTGACGATGGCGCTCAACGTCCCCGCCCTGATCTCGATCCTGGGGGAGTTGCAGGCGATGCAGGAGCGCCCCGCGGTGTTCGTTGGCGGTCAGGGAGCGGCGGCGGCGATCGACGCGGGGTTGCGGGTGACCGCCGTCGAGCACAGTGAGGATGTCGTGGAGCTGGTCGAGACGCTGCTTGGGCAGCCTCCGGCCGGGCCGCTCGTTCCCGAGGATCTCGTGTCTCCGATGGCGGACGCCCCGACTGGCTCATCCGCAGGCGAGGCCGGGATCGGGACGATTCCGGACGCGTTCTCAGCCACCACGCTCGCGGCCGCGGACGCTGCAAGGAACGCGGCGCGGCGAGCATTCGAGGTCGAGCAGGTGGCCTACCGTGATCCAGTCACTGGACTGTGGAACCGCCGCGCCTACGAGGAGCGTCTTCACAAGTTCGGAGGCGGTGAAGACGGATTCGCCGTGCTGATGCTCGACGTGGACTCATTCAAGGCGATCAACGACCGCTACGGTTTCGAGGCCGGAACCCTCGGGCTGCTCGCCGTCGCGCGATCGATCACCGACAACGTGCGTGCAGGCGCGTTCGTGGCCCGAATCGGAGGGGATGAGTTCGCGATCCTCCTGCCGGATACCCCGAGCTCGCTTGCGGTTGCGGCGGCCGACGCGATTCGAGGCGCCGTCGGGCAGAAGGTCACCGACCCGCCGCTTACCGTGAGCGTCGGCGTCACGGTCTTTCACGGCAGCATTCGCGCCACGTCGCTGGCTGCTGAACAGGCGCTCAACCGCGCTAAGCGGACCGGCGGTAACCACGTCGCGCTACAGGAGTCCTGAAGCCTTTCTACGTGTCGGTCCGGTGGGGAGCAATGCAACGAAGCGTCGTGTTTCTCGCGACGCCTCTCTGGTTCAGCCGCTCGTCAGGCGGCTGAGCTGCATCCTGCTCGCTGTTGGACGAGGTCCACGAGGGCTCCCGGCTCGCGTGACTTCCGCAGTCTCGCTGCAGCGAGCTGGACCTCGACCGCGGACGCTCACGGCTCGTCCGGCTCGTGAAACGCTGACGATCCTACTCGTGTCGTGAGAGGTGGTGCGCTACCGCATAGGCGATCCGGGTCGCCCCGGCGATCGTCCCGTAGTTGAGGTTGTCAGGCGTGTCGCTCATCAGGTGGTAGTTCGACATCGCCTGCCACTCGTTCAGCGAACACAGGCAGGTGCTGGGGTAGCCGGCGCGACTGGTGATCACACTGTCGGTCGACGCACGGGCGCGGAATCCGCGTTCCAGCGCGATTCCTTGCTCGGCGGCGCAGCGCTCGATCAGATCACGGAACGACGGGTCGGTGTAGTCCTGCATCCAGAACGGACCCTCACCCTCGAGCATGATCAGTCGCGGCGAGCCGATCGCGTCGAAGTTCAGCATCCAGGTGCGATCCGGGTCGAGCTCGTGCCGGTGGCGTGCGACGAATCCGCGGATCCCATCCTGGAGCGTCTCCTCGGCCCCGGCGGACAGGAGCACGATCCGCAGGCCTGGGATCGGACGGTCGCGCAGCAGCTCGGCGAACGCGACGATCAGGCCGACGGCCGAGAGGTTGTCATTCGCACCGGGAACAGTCGGACTACGCATCACGTCGGCCACGAGGCACGTCGCGAGGCCGGTGACAGCGAGCCCCGCGGCCGCCGCCGCGCGGCGCCCGCTCGCTGCGCCGAGCAGCGCGCCGAGCTGCCCCGCCACGCCGATCCACCATTGGGGAGGCTGGGTCTTGAACCGCCGCAGCAGCCCGGGAAACCGCTCGCTAAGCTTCCTCTGCAGAGTCTGGTCGAACAGCCGACCGGTCTGGGCGGCGTCGTGGTGAGAGAGCACGACGAGCGTCCGCTCCGCGCCCGGATCGTTGAGGCGCGCGACGACGTTGACCGTGGTCCGGCGGCGGCGCAGCGCCCGCCGCACGATCCGCGGCCCGTTCTCGGCCTCGTCGAGTACGCCCGCGATCGACGCGGCCGCGAGCATCGCCCCCGACAGGCGCCGGTTCGCGAGCACCAGCGCGGCGCCGGCGATTCCAAGCGCGCCCAGTGCGACCAGGGTGGGGGGAGACCCGCCCCAACTCGGCTCCTCCTCGAGCGCGACCTCGGCGACGCCCGCCGTGCGCAGCCGCGTGGCGATCCATTCCGCCGCTTCGCGCTCGCCGGGCGAGCACGGCGTCGTGTCGATCGGCGCCAACTGCTCGCACACCTCCCGCAGCGTGCGCTCGAGCGGGTCGCTCTGTGTGGATGCCGCGGCCACGATCTCAGCCTACGACACGCGTCCACGTCGACGGCGAGCCTAGCGCGAGTGTTAGCCAGTGCGAATAACGACTCGTGTGCGGCAGTATTGGTCGAAGTCGTTGTTGCCTGCGATCACGCGTAGTTTGTAGTTTGAGGATCGCTTCGGCGCCGTGCAGGCCTCGGCGGGCGCGGGTGATGTCCGCCGGTGGTGGTTTCGACCAGCGCGACCCCCCGGGGACGCTGGTGGTCGCATGGGGTGGTCGATTTTGTGCCGCATATAGCGGCACAAAGTCGACCACCCCCAGGCCAGCGCAGGCGAAACCAGCCGCAAACCGCCGTCACACCGCCGGCCGCGTCCCCGATCACCAACAAATCCGGGGATTCACCGTCCCTCTACGCGAGCCGCACCCAAAGCGTTACGCGGCGTGCGCAGGGCGGCGCGGGCCCTTAGTCTCAGTCGCGCTGTAGCGCTTCGAGCCCACCACGGAGGAACTCGAGTACCTGGTCGAGGATTGCCATTCCCTGCTCGTGGGTGACGGGCTCGCCGCCTGATTCCGACTCCATGAAGCGATCGCGTACGGACGTGAACGCCGCCGTCATCGAGGCCGCAATCAGAAGGGTGCGGATGTCGTCGGACTTGGTGCCGAGGTCCTTGGCGATCGAGTCGGCGAGGAGCGGCTCGATTGACGAGTGACGGGCGCGCATCTTCAGCTGTAGCGACGGAGTCTCGGTGATGATCTTCTTGCGGAGCTGCGCCTCCTCATCCGGCGGTTCGATGCTCGCGACGAACTCGCGGATCGCGTCGACGGTCGTGCTGCCCTCCGGCCGCTCGTCAAGTTTGCGCTTCAGGTTGTCGAGGAAGACGCGCTCTTGGCACAAGAGGATGTCTTCCTTGCTGTCGAAGTAGGCGAAGATCGTCCGCGGGGATACATCCGCAGCCTCGGCGATCTCGGCGAGCGTGGTCTCGTCATAGCCGCGCTCGGCGCACAGCTTCAGCGCCGCCCGCGCGATCGTCTGGCGGGTCTGCTGCTTCTTGCGCTCGCGCAACCCGAGCTTCGTGCGGGACGTGTCCAGTGAGCTCATTTAGGTCCAGTTTACCAAAGCTTCACATGCAGAAATTTTGCAATGAGTGTTGACATCGCACTGCAGTCTAGCTATAAATGCAGCCATTGCAAAAATCCTACTCGTGAAAGTCGACTCGTAAATGGTGAGAATCGCCCGCTGGACAATGGCGCACCGATGGATCGTGGTGGTCGTCTGGATCGTGGCCGCGGTCGGGATCTTCGCGGTCTCGAACTCGGTTGGCAAGAAGACGGCGAGCAGCTTCACGCTGCCGGGCACCGGCTCACAGCAGGCCGTCGACCTGTTGCAGAGCCGGTTTCCCGCTCAGGCCGGGGACGCCGACCAGATCGTGTTCCAGACGAAGGTCGGGAAGCTCACGGACGCCACCGACCGGAGCGCAGTCGAAGCGACGATGTCGCGCGTCGCGAGCCTTCCGCACGTCACAAGCGTCATCAGCCCGTACGCACCAGGGCAACGCTCGATCTCGCGCGACGGGACGATCGGCTTCGCCACCGTGAACTTCGACGAACGCGCCGACGCGCTCCCCAAGGCCGCTGTCGACAGAGTTGTCTCGACTGCCGAGTCCGCGCGTTCGTCCTCGCTCAACGTCCAGCTCGGAGGGCAGGCGATCGAGCAGGCGCAGCAGGCATCGCTCGGGTTCGCGACGGTCGTCGGGATCGCAGCGGCGATCTTGATCCTGCTGATCAGCTTCGGATCGTTCAGTGCCATGGGTCTGCCGATCGCCACCGCGCTGCTCGGCCTGGGGGCAGGGATCGGGGTGATCAATCTCGCCAGCCACGTTGTCGACATGCCGAGCTTCGCCTCCGAGCTGGCGCTGATGATCGGGCTGGGCGTCGGCGTCGACTATGCGCTGTTCATCGTCACGCGCTTCCGTGAGAACTACCGGAGCAACGGAGGCGACACGCGCCAGGCCGTCGAGGCGGCCCTCAACACGTCCGGCCGCGCCGTCCTGTTTGCCGGCGTCACAGTCGTCATCGCGTTGCTCGGGATGTTCGCGCTCGGGGTCAGCCTGCTCGATGGTGCCGCGGTCGCCGCGGCGATCGGGGTGGTGCTCGTGCTCGCCGCGTCCCTCACGCTGCTGCCCGCGCTGCTCACCGTGGCGGGTCCGCGGATCGCCCGGCCGGGGAGACGCCAGGCCGCCCGCAAGGCCGGCGCCACGACGCCCCGCTTCTGGCTGGGGTGGGTGCAGCGCGTGCAACGACGCCCCGCCGTGACGGCAATCGCGGCGACAGCGCTGATGCTGGCGCTCGCCGCGCCCGCGCTCGGACTCCGCCTCGCCTCCAGCGATGCCGGCAACGACCCGACCAGCCAGACGACCCGACAAGCCTTCGACCTGCTCGCCAAGGGCTTCGGCCCCGGCTTCAACGGGCCCCTCCAGTTGGCGGTTGCGCTCCCGCAACCGCACGACGCCGCCGCGCTCAGGCGGCTCACGCAAACGCTGAGCAACACTTCCGGGATCGCCTCGGTCGCGCCGGCGCGGCTCAACGCCTCGGGAACGACGGCGGCGATCTTCGCCTATCCGACGACCTCACCTCAGAGCGCACAGACGTCCAGCCTGGTCACGCGTCTGCGCGACTCGGTGATCCCGGGGATCGAGCGCAGCAGCGCAACCCGAGTGTATGTCGGTGGCGCCACCGCGTCGCAGGTCGACTTCTCCCATGTCCTCTCGAGCAAGCTGCCGCTATTCATCGGCGTCGTGATCGGACTGGCCGCGCTGCTGCTGCTCGTGGTCTTCCGATCCCTCGTGATCCCCGTTCAGGCCGCGGTCATGAATCTCCTCTCGATCGCGGCCTCGCTCGGCATCATCCAGGCGGTGTTCGAGCGAGGCTGGCTGGGCGGGCTGGTTGGAGCCCAGGCCGGACCGATCGACGCGTTCATCCCCGTGCTCGCGTTCGCAATCGTGTTCGGACTGTCGATGGACTACGAGGTGTTCCTGGTCTCGCGCGTGCACGAGGAATGGCAGGCCCGCGGTGACGCCGGCGCGGCGATCACGGAGGGCCTCGCCC
>JBEKRJ010000360.1:0-5477 GCA_049518835.1 Solirubrobacteraceae bacterium | reverse complement strand
ATCTTGGTCGTCGACCGGTACAGCGATTGTCAGCACGTCCGTAATCAGAGTGGCTGTCTGCTCGTCCATCATGTGCTCCTTGTAGTTTGGGTCCGTCGCGTGATCTCGGGTTCGGAAGGCCGACCCATGCGGCTTAGCCCTCCAACGCTTCCTTAAGCGTTGCGAGCCGCTGCCGCCAGTAGGCCTTCATGCACTCGTGCTCTTGGCCTCTTTGGCGAGGAACGTGACGTTGAGGCGCGTGTCGCCGTCGCGCCAATCGAAGCGGGCTGACCTCGGCGTCCGTGGCGTCGGCGAGCCTCCTGTGCTCGAGCGCGACCTTGGTCTGGTGGCTGTCCGTGGCGAGAGGCTGCCGTCTGGCAGCCATTGCCGGCGCAGTGACTCGTCGACGAACGCGTCGTAGAGTTGCTCGACCTCGACCTCGACCTCGACCTCGACCTCGACCTCGACCTCGACCTCGACCTCGACCTCGACCTCGACTGCCACCGTCCGTGACGCAGTGATCGCGAACCCGTCGTCCTTCTCTCCCAGGCCCTGTCCGCTGGCGGATCTTCTCATCCGAGGTCGCCAGCCGCACTGCGCTCGTGCGCTTGGGCTCGTCGGCGCGCAGCAGCATCGCGCGTGCCGCCGTATAGCTCTCGCCCGTTCTCGCCATGCGCGCGCGGACGAGGCGCTTGAACGACTTGTGTTGGGTCATCGTCTGTGCTCCTTTCGACAAGGCGCGGCACCCGCGACTCACGCTCGCGGCGCCCCGCCGGAAGGGCAACGGCTGACCGGCGTCCCGGTGGCAAAAGCTCCCTTTGCCCCCGCTAGAGAGCCGGCGGCGTGAGCGCCGGAATCGAGGGTTGGGCGCGGGACGGCGCCTTCAAAGACGGATTGCTAGCAGCTACGACGGCACCGCGTCGCCAAACTCATCGCCGTCAATCATCCTATGAACCAACCAACAAGTTGGACTTACCAATCATGATGCGATACGTTGTTCGCATGCCAGTTCCAAGCCGCGTGCTGAACCAGAGCGCGACGAGGCCCGCGCGGACCGAGGAGACGACCACATGAGCAAGCCGACGACGACATGAGCGAGCGCACCGAGTACCCCAACAGCGTCCCCTGCTGGGTCGCGGCCGTCGAGCCCGATCCACGGCAAGCAGCCGAGTTCTACACGCAGCTGTTCGGCTGGGAGGTGACCGAGCTGATGTCCCCGACGCATCCTGCGCACTACCTCATGTGCACCCTCAGCGGCCGCAAGGTCGCCGCGATCGTGTCCGTCGACGGAGCGCCGGCCCCGCCGCAGCCATTGTGGGCGACGCACGTCTCCGTGGACGACGCTGACGAGACCATCCCGAGGATCGAGCAGGCTGGCGGCAGCCTAATCGGGCCCCCGTTCGAATCGCCCGCGGGCGGGCGGATGGCCGTCGTCGCCGACTCCCACGGCATCGGCTTCTGCCTCTGGCAGCCCGGCGAGCATCACGGTGCGCAGCTCGTCAACGAGGCCGGCGCATGGGCGATGAGCAGCCTGCACACGCCGGCCCCGCAAGCATCGACGCGCTTCTACGGCACCGTGTTCGGCTGGCAGCCGGAGCCGTTCGGCGACGCCACTCTGTTCCGCCTGCCCGGCTACGTCGGTGGCGAGCCCGGGCAGCCCGTCCCGCGCGACGTCGTCGCGGTCATGACCCAGACGACTGACGGCGTGCCGCCGCACTGGAACGTCAACTTCTGGGTCGCAGACACGGACGGCACCGCAGCCAAGGCCGCCCAACTCGGCGGAAGCGTTTTGGTCGCGCCGTTCGACAGTCCCAGCTTCCGCAACGCCGTCGTCGCGGACCCCCAAGGTGCGGCGTTCTCGATCTCCAAGCTCGTCTACCAGTAGGTAGCACGTAGTAGAGGGCATCGCTGAAGTGGCTCGCCGGTTCCCGGGATGGGGATAGCGACCGGGCCGCCCCGCGGACGCTGCGCGGGCCAGGCAGGCTTAGAATTAGATTAGGGCCCGCGGAGGAATTATTGCGGGTTTTGACGGCGTCCGGACGCGCCTGGCGCCACCGGCTCGCCCTCACTTGCCACCAGCAATATCGGGGCGAGCCGGCGGCGCCAGCCACGCCCAGCCACTCGCCAAATTCCCCCACTACAGGCTGTCGCAAAATGGCCGTGGAGCCTTGCACCGAAAACAGGTCCAGCTGGATCTGACAATGGTTTCCAGAATCCGGCAAATCATCCGAGCAAGGATTTTGCGACAGCCTGACTAATACTAATTCCTCCGCGGGCCCTTAGTAATTAGTAGCGCTCCGTTAGGTTGGTGAACCCCGTAGATGGTGCTCGGGCGCCAGCTCGTTGCGGCACGGGGAGCCACGTCTGTCGTGGCAGCGCGGGCGGGGCCGGGGGCGGCGCGCGTGCTTGGCGCCGGCTCACGTGCCGGTCGCGACGCCGACGCGCGCGTTGAGGCTGGAACAACGTTACGGCCGGTGATCTGACCGTCTCGGGTGTCATGTTGTCGTCGTCTGCGGGACACAACAGCGGGATCTCGATGGAGACCGTGGCTGTCTGTCTAGGTCTAGGCGGGGGCTTGCAGGAGCACTGCGAACGGTTGGTCGAGACGCGCTCGATCCGCCGGCCTCGCCGCGATCGGCTCCGATCAACCTGCGCTTGCGCTCCAAGATCAGCCCTCGCGGGCAGCGCTCTCAGCTCAGCTCCGCGCCGCTGAGCTGGCGGTTCATCGACGCGAACATCTCGCCGCTGAACTCAGAATTCGAACAGCCCCCGAGCGAACTCCTTCAACAACACGGAGCACTATTAGGCCTTAGAGGACGGCCTCGAGCGCCTGGGCGATCGGTGCCTGACCGGCGTTGACGTACAGGACCCGCCCGGTCGCGAGCCCCTGCAGCAGGAGGAGGTCGAGCACGGCGGCAACGTCGTCGCGCGAGACCTCGCCGCGGAAAGGCTCGAGGTCAATCCGAACCTGCCCCCTGCCGGTTGCGTCCGTGAGACGGCCCGGTCTGACAATCGTCCAATCGCGGTCGCTGGACTGCAGGGCCGCGTCGGCCTCCGCCTTCGCTCGCAGATAGACGCTGAACACGTCCTCGCCGTCGGGAGGACCCTCGGCACCGACGGAACTGATCATCAGATACCGCGCCACGTCGACCTGCGTCGCCGCGCGCAGCAGCTTGATTGCGCCGTCGCGGTCCATCGTCAGCTTGCGCTGCGCCCCGCTGCCCGGGCCGGCGCCGGCGGCGAACACAACCGCGCCAGCACCGTGGATGGCCGCCGCGATCTCGGAGGCGCCAGCGCGCTCAAGGTCGCAGACCACTGGTTGTCCGCCCCGTGCACGGACATCGTCCGCGTGGTCTGGATTGCGGATCAGGCTGATGACCGCCTCGCCGCGCGCGTTGAGGCGCTCGGTCAGCGACAGGCCGATCTTCCCGTGGCCTCCGGCAATCGCGATCATCGCGTTATCGTACGACCCGCCGGCGCTCAGCTGCACGGCCGGATCGCGGTCCGACGGCTACAGTGTCGCGGTTTCGTTCCTGGTACGCCGGATGCCGGGCCGCGTAGCGAGGAGATCACGGCAGTCGCCCCCCGACGACGATCCCGCTGGTGGCAGGTCGCTGCGGCAGGTGGAGGCAGGTCCGGTGCGATCAGGCGCTCGACGCTCCAGGGGATCTTCGCGAGCTGCACCGGTCCTGACCGGCGGAGGGATCTGAGCGGGGGCGAGGCGCGTGCTTGGCCACTTGGCCGATACCGGCTCTACGTCACTGTCGTGCGAGAGATGGAGGCTTCTTGGCTCTTCGGTGTGTCAGGAGCAAACAGCGGGTTGTCTGGGGCAAAACCACGCCGTCGCCGGAACCGGTCATAGGCCCGCTGGAAGCCGTCAACCGCGGAGCACCTCAGCGTGTAAGACGACAGCCTACTCAGCCCGAGGACCGTCTACTGGACTGCTGGGCGTGCTGCTATGAGCTGTGTGTGAGGATGGCCTCGGACTTCTGGATCGCGGGCACCATCGTCTGGTCCTGGTTGGCGAGGATCACGACGACATCGTCGGTGTGGGGGTAGATGTCGATTTGTCCTTCGTAGCCGGGTGTGCCGCCGTTGTGGCCGACGAACGTGACGTGGTTGATCTGCTGGTAGGCGAACCCGTAGGTGTACGCGTCGACGGGTGGGCCGCCGGGCTGTGGGGCGTCGACCCTTGGCTTGAGGACGGTCGCGGTCATCGCGGGGGTGAGCAGCCGGTCGTCGAGGAGCGCTTGGGCGAATCTGGCCAGGTCCTCGACGGTCGGGTAGGCGCCGCCGGAGGGGTTGGCGATCTGGGGCATCGTGCTGTTGTCGCGCAGCGGCATCGGCCGAGACTCCTGCGCCGGCGTGGGCGAGGCAGGACCGCCGTTCGGGACGAGCGTGTAGCCGTGCGCCATGCTGGGAACCGCGGCGGGCACGTAGACGCTCACGTCGGTGTGGCTCATGCCGGCGGGCTTGAAGGCGTGCTCGCGGACGTAGCGGTCGTAGCTCTGCCCGCTGAGGTGCTCGATGATCGCTCCGAGGAGGATGTAGCCGTCGTTGCTGTACAGGAACCGCGACCCGGGCTTGAACTGCAGCCGCTCGCCGGCGATCAACTTGACCATCGCGGCGAGCTTGGCCGGAGGCTTCGGGCGGGCGAGCGCGACATCGTTCAGGCCGGAGGTCATCGTGAGCAGCTGTGCGATCGTGACGTGGTCTGCGATCGCGGGTGGAGCCCCGTCAGGTAGCGGCCGACGGTGTCGTTGAAGCCGAGCTTGTGCTGCTCTGCGAGCTGGGCGATCGCGACGGCGGTGAACAGCTTGCCGATCGAGGCGATGCGGAACTTGGTCTGCGGTGTGTTGGCGATCGCGCCCGCCCGATCCGCCATCCCGTAGCCGGCCGCGAGGATCGGGCTGCCGTTGTGGGCCACGAGCACCGCGCCGGAAAACCGGCGTTCGCCGGCGCGCTGATCCAGCCAGGCGTCGAACGCCCGCCACAGCGCGGCCCGGGCCGTGCTCCCCGTCGCGACGGTGGGATCGATGGCGGTCCCTGCGCCTTGGGGGGCCGTGGACGGAGCGAGCGACGCGCAGGCCTGCGTGGCGACCTCGAACTGGCGTGAGCCGGGGTCGATTCCACTGGTTGGGATGAGGGTGATATGCCCGTCTACCGGGTTTGGGAGCGGCACGCCGTGCGCGCGCGTGCACTGGGCGTCGGCTGCAGGTGTCGATCGCGAGGCCGGGCGCTGGAAAGATCGCCGCGTCGGGTCGCGGGTCGAACTCGCGCCGCACCCATACATGAGCACGGCGGTCGCGGCGGTTGCGGTCAGCGCCGTCCCGCATCTGGCGAGGGCGTGGGCGCGGGGAAGGTGCAGTCGACTTCCAGGAGCGGATGATGTCGTGGTGCGCTTCATCTTCGTAATCCCTTCGCGATGGCTTGACGGGTTTGCGCGGCCGGTTGTAGGCGACGGCGGGTAACGTCCGTTTCACTCCACTCGTTAACTG
>JBEKRJ010000359.1:0-5478 GCA_049518835.1 Solirubrobacteraceae bacterium | reverse complement strand
CACCGCCCGCGAGATCGTCCCGTTCTGCACCGCGGTCTGCAGCGCAGCGCCGAAATAGGTGTCAAACGGCTGCTCCTCGTCGGTTCCGCGCAGCGCCGACGATGTCGAATGCAGCGCGCCGTAGTCGGAGGTGACGAACCCCGGGAAGCCCCACAGCTGCTTCAGCGTGCCCTCGAGCAGGTAGGAGTTGTTGCAGCTGAAGGCGCCGTTGATCATCGAGTAGGCGCACATCACCGACGCGACCTTCGCCTGCTGCACGGCCGCTTGGAACGCCGGCATATAGATCTCGTGCAACGCGCGCGCGGAGACGATCACGTCGTCCTGGGGCGTGTTGCGGTTGGTCTCCTGGTTGTAGGCGTCGAAGTGCTTGACCTGCGACATCACGCCGGTGCTCTGGACGCCGTCGATCGTCGCGGTCGCCAGCGCCGCGTCGAGGAACGGATCCTCGGTGTAGGCCTCAAACGAGCGCCCCCAGCGGGGGTCGCGGTCGATGTTGACGGTCGGCCCGAGGTTCAGGTTCGCGCCCTTGCCGGCCTCCTCGGCCCCGATCACCTGCCCGTAGCGCGATGCCAGCGCCGGGTCCCAGCTCGCCGCCAGCGCCACGCCCGCCGGCAGCTGCGTGACACCTCTGACTACCCCGTCGGCGACGCCGCTGGGGCCGTCCTCCTCGTTGAGCGACGGAATGCACAGCCGCGGGATCCCCGGCATGTAGAACACGTATGTATGCGTGATCCCGCCGCCCTTGACGAGCGTGATCTCGTCATCGAGCGTCATCGCGCGCAGCACCGCAGCCACCTTGCGGGCGATCGGCTGGCTGGAATCGACCCACGGACACGCTGCGTCGGTCGCCGACGAGCGTCCGAGCCGCTGCGGCGAGCCGCGCGCGGCGGCCAACAAGCCGATCGCGATCACAGCCAGCGCGATCGCGGACCGGCGGGCCGGTCCCGGGCCCAGCGATTGCGCTCGAGCGGGTTGCAGACGCAAGCCGCGCCAGGGTATCCGCGGGCGACCGCGCTCGCAAGCGCGCTCGGCTTTGGATTCCTGGATTGCTGAGCTGCGGCGCTAGATTCCATGATTCCATCGGCGGGTCTTGCAGGCCGCATGAGCGACCGTTTCTTCTCTCCTCAGCCGAACGTTCCGGGCAAGGGCATCGTCGCCAGCTACGGACCCGGCTTCTGGACCCTGGTGGTCGCGATCGGCGTGATCGCCGGGCTTGGCGGAGCGGTGTTGATGTTGCTGCTGCGAGCGGTCGAGCATCTCGCCTGGTCGTATCGGTCAGGCACCTTCCTGCACGCCGTCCAGCACGTGTCGGCGCTTCACCGTGTGCTGGTGCTGCTCGCGGCGGGCGTGATCGCCGGCGTCGGGGCCGTCGGTCTGGGGCGCTTGCGCGGCACGGGCGGCGCGGAGGTGTCCGACGCGTTGTGGCTCCAGGACGGGCGGCTGGCGGTCCGCCCGAGCGTCGGCAGGGGCGTGCTGTCGATCGTGATCGTCGCGCTGGGTACGTCGGTGGGCCGCGAGGCGGCTCCGCAGCTGACTGGCGCGGCAGCAGCCAGCTGGCTGTGCGAGACCGCCGGCATCGAGCGCTGGCAGCGCCGACTGCTGGTCGCCTGCGGGGCGGGGGCAGGAATGGCGGCTGTCTACAACGTCCCGCTCGGGGGGGCGCTGTTCGCGCTCGAGGTGCTGCTCGGGACCGTTACGCTGCCGCTGGTCCTGCCGGCGCTGCTGACGACGACGATCGCGACGGCGGTCGCGTGGATCGCGGTGCCCGACGCTTCGGTGTACACGATCCCGAGCTATGCCGTGTCGGCCTCGCAGATCACGTGGGCGGTGATCGTGGGGCCGCTCGCCGGGCTGGCGGCCGTTGCGTGGGTACGGCTGATCGCGGTCGTCAACGGGCTGCGGCCCCAGCAGCGGATGCGAGTGGTCGCGCCGATCGTCGTCCTGACCGCGCTCGGCGGACTCGCGATCGCCTACCCGCAGCTGCTGGGCAACGGCAAGAACACCGTCCAGCTCGCGGTCACGGGCGGGCTCGGCGTCGGCTTGCTCGCGGTGCTGCTGGCGCTGAAGCCACTCGTGACGGCCGCCTGCCTGGGCAGTGGCGCACCGGGGGGACTGTTCACGCCGACGCTCGCCTACGGCGTGCTGTTCGGCGGCCTGCTCGGCCATGCGTGGACAGCGCTGTGGCCGGGAGCGCCGGCAGGCAGCTACGCGCTGATTGGAGGGGGCGCCGTCCTCGCCGCCTCGATGCAGGGTCCACTCGCGGCGATCGTGCTGATCATCGAGTTGGCACATCACTCGGAGACGCTGATGGTGCCGTTGCTGCTGGCCGTCGCCGGCGCCACCGTGATCGCACGACTGCTCGGCGCACCCTCGATCTACTCAGCCAGGCTCGGCGAGAAGGCGCGTCGTACGCAAGGCGGTCACGATCGAGCGCCGCAACCGGCGCCACCGGCGCCGCCCCGGCCTGACCCGGAGCGCGCCGGGGAGGAGAGCGAAGGCGCCGGCGCCGCGCCGTGGTCCTAACGGCATCCGCTAGTGGTGCAGGACGTGCCACTAGGCCCGCGGCTGGGCCGGAGGGGCCAAACGCGCATCGGCGGGCGGGCGGACGGGTCGCCGTCGTCACAGGTCGCCGCGGCTGCGCAAACGTTGCGTACGAGCATTTCGATTGCGACCACGTAACGAAATGGCTCAGAGCAGGCCTCAACGTGACGCACGGCGGGCTCACCGGTTTTCTGCGTGACGTTTGGCCGGCGACGCACAGACGGCGCCAGCGGCAAGCGCGCGCTGGGCGGAAGCGTGCTGCCCGCCGGCTGATGCCACCGGCGGTCAGAACGCGGTCAGCGCGATGCGCGCGCCGGCGGAACTGCCGGCGCCCGCGATTGCGACCGTCGCCGCCAGCTGATTGCCGCGGCTGCGCAGCAACGCCGCGTGACCTGCGTCGCTCAGCGTGAAGAACAGGTAGCCGAGCTCGTCGACGCCGAGCGTCTGTGGCTGCGCGCGCGCGATCACGGCGCCGGCGGACGTGATCGTCGGGGCGGCGCGGCATGGACTCGCGGCAAAGCACCCGGCGAGGATGCCGCCCACCCAACCGCCTGAGACGAACTCGGTGCTGCCGACGAGCTTCAGCGCCGAGGACTGGTGGACGCTGCGCTGCGGGCCGGCGCCGGACGTCATAAAGCCGATCAGTTTCAGCTGCCGGGTGGCGCGGGCGCCGGACGCATCGCGGACCGTCACATTGACCGCGAGCCCGCGATGACCGGCGCGCGCGACCAGCGCGTGGCCGCTTTGCGAGAGGGCGAAGAACGCAAGGCCGCCACCGACCGGGACCTGCTCCGGGTCGGTGCGCGCGAGGGTTGTGCGGCCCGCGGAGATTGTCGTGGTCAGCAGGCAGGGAGCCGGCCGCAGGCACCCGACGGGCACGCCGCCGATGCCGTGACGGGGCACGAACGCCGCCTGGCCGAAGATCGCAACGTGCGCGGGAGTGGCGACCGCGCCCGAGCTGGCGAGCGTCTGGCCGGCCGACCCAAGTGCCCGTACGCCGAAGTAGGGGAAGGCGCTGCGGATCACGATCGGCGGCTTGGCGCCGGCCGCGACCGGCGCTGCGACGCCAACGAGCGATGCCGGCGTGCTACCGGCGAGCACTTGCCACGCGCCGACGCCGCCGGCGCCGCCGGCGCCGCTCCAGCTGGGATACAGGTCGATGCTGCCGTCGGCCGCGGGCGAGACCGACAGCTCCGGTGCCGAGTCGATCGCGGCGCTGACCGCCCCGGAGGCGGTCCCGGCGGCCGCGGCGGTGGCGGCGTCGAGATAGTCGCCGTCGATGTTGATCGTGACGCCCCCGTAGGTCTCGTCGTGTGCGCCGTCGTATTGGTGCAGGCGCTGATGCGAGGCCCACTCTGCGCTCGGGACGTTGGCATCGGCGGTGGTCTGCGCGCCGTTCCAGTCGGCGATCCAGATCTCGTCGGGCTCCTGGTAGGCGCTGCCTGCTTGCGAGACCAGGTCGCGGATGCCGGAATCGGCGCTCCCGTAGACGCCCGACTCGTAGCCGCTCGCGTGCAGCTGCCCCGTCCAGGACGCCAGGAACGCGAGCACGGCGGCGGTCGTGGCCGCGCTGGGGGCATACCCCTCCATGTCGTAGTAGAGCGGGCTGCCGGCGCCGACGCCGATCGCCTGCGCCTGCGCGACGGCGTCCTGGGCGGCGGCGGTGCCCTCGGCGGTGGCGCTGGCCGGCGCGATCGGCGCGCAGCCGCAGTCGTTGGAGGGCGCCTGCAAGCCAACGTAGATCGGGACCAGGTGCCAGCCGGCGGCGGCCTGCTGGGCAACCCAGGTCGAGGTCAGGTTGACCTGGGAGCACGCCATGTTTGCGCCGCCGATGTACACGCCGATCGCCCGGTAGGGCGATGCGCCCCACGCGGCCATCTGCGAGCTGCTCGGCGCTGTGCAGGCGTCGAAGCCCAGGCCGGTGTAGATCGAGCCCAGTGCCGATGCCGTGGGAGCGCTCGTTGCGGTTGTGCCTACGGGCGCGGTCGTCGTCGGCGCGGACGCGGCCGCGGCGGTTTGTGCCGTTGGCGCCGTGGCGGCGATCGCCGCGCCCATGCGGCCTACGCCCGCGAGCGAGCGCACGCCCAGCGCGCGCTCGATCAAGCCGGGCTGCCGGCTCCAGGTCGCCGTCACGATCACGCCGCGTGCGGCGTCGACGAGTTGCGCCGACGACGGGACCGACGCCCACGAGCGCGCCAACGGCGCGCCGAGGCCCACGCCCGCGTTGCTGATGCTTGCCGCGAGCGGCTCGACGAGCACCGCCTCGGTCCGGCCGGCGGTGTGGGCGGGGCAGCGCTGAACCGGGCCCGGCCGGCCGAGATAGACGGCGTGGCGGTTGAAGCGCACGCACACGGTCGGCTCGAGCCACAGGCGGTACACGGGCCAGCTCGCCGGCACGACGAGCCGCTCGCCGCGGTAGCGGACGAGCTTTGTCGCCGGCGCGGTGGACGCGGCCGCAGCGCCGCTGGCGCTCGCCAGCCAGCAAAGCGCCACGACGGCGCTCAGGATCGCGCGGGCACGAAGCCGCGCCGGGCGAGTTCGAAGACGGGCAGGGGAGATGGATCCGAGCACGCGGCACCCCGAAGGTTCGCAAGACGGCAAGGTCGCCTGGTGCCTACGGGGTTAGCTGACGGGCTCGCGCTTCATTCAGCGCTACCGGCGGAGCACCGCCGGATTCGCCCCAACAACCTGGTTTCCCCGATCCCCGAGCTGGCATCTCGGGGACTCGGCACGGCGTACAACACGCGCCGCCGGCGAAGGTTGCGCCGGTGACGCTCACGGAGGCTGGCGTAGGGGCGCCAACGACCGCACGAAGCGGCAAGTCCTCCCAGTCCGACGCTGTTCTTCGGCAAGCCTGCGTACCTGAGTTGATCGTCACGGCGGCGCGCAGTGGCGACGCGCGCGTCGCGGCTGGAACAACGTTACAGCCGGTGATCT
>JBEKRJ010000358.1:0-5479 GCA_049518835.1 Solirubrobacteraceae bacterium | reverse complement strand
CAGACCGCCCAGCTACCGACCGTTCACAGATATGCCGCCATCGATGGCGGCCGACATGGAGGTCTATCGAATGCGTAAGTTGGTTCGTCTCGGCGCCCGGAGGTTCGCAATCCGACTTGTTGGGCTGACGTTTTTGGGGCTGTTGGTGAGCACAGGGGTTGCTGCCGCACGGGCGTGTGAGCCGCCAGCCCCGGTGTTCCCGTTTGCGCAGTGGGGAGATAACAGCGGCTACTTCCTGGCTCCCGGAGGCTCATTTCAGTCAGACGCCGCTGGTTGGACGCTTGACGGGGCGACGGTGAGCGCCGGCAACGGCACGGGGTTCAACTTCGGCGCGGTCAGCGCCACGAGTTCGCTGACGATCGGTGCTGGTGGCAGCGCCACCTCGCCGAGTCTATGCGTGAACAGCACGATGCCGTCCCTCCGGTTCTTCGCGCATCAGGTGACCCGGGGAAGCGATCTGAAGGTCCAGGGGGTCGAGTCAGGCAACGCCAGCGCTGCGATGACGGTCACGATCACAGACCTGCCTGACGGCTCGATGCCGGATTGGGCGCCGACCGGTCGCGTGGCGCTCGTCAGTGCCTCGCTTCCGGCCGGCGTGTCGGTCAACGGAGTGTTGCGCTTTGAGGTTCCCGGCGCGACCGGCGCGTGGCAGATTGCAGACATCTACGTGGACCCCTATCGCGTGAGCTGACGGGTCCAGCGATGCAGCTGAGGGTCGTAGATGTCTGATGACCGCGAACCGATCGGCCACGACGATCGGTCGCCCGCGGAGCGGCTGCTTGAGCAGAGCTGGGAGGCGCGCCAACGGCGCGCCTCGCGTCGCGAGCTGGTCGTGGAGGTCGTCGCCGCGATCCTCTTCGTGGCGGTCGCGACCGCGCTGCTGCTGATCTCCGGGCGGAGTGCGAGCCTCCGCCCAGGAGTCGCAATCATGCTGATTGGCGTCTACGCGGTCGTCGGTCGGATCGAGTTTCCGGTTGGGGCCGGCAGCGTCGTCCCGACACAGCTTGTTCTGGTGCCGATGATCGTGATGCTGCCTCCGGGTGCCGTGCCGCTCGCGGTTGCGCTTGGCCTGGTCACCCCGGCGGTCCTCGACTGTGCGCTCGGCCGCGTCGCGGCTCGGCGTATCCTCAGCGCTGTACCGGACGCCTGGCACGCGGTGGGGCCGTCGGTTGTGCTCTGTCTCGCGGGCTCGCTGTCGATTGGTTTCAATGATCTCCCGATCCTCGCCGTAGCGCTTGCTGCTGGCTGCGTCGTGGATCTGGCCAGCTCGGTCGCGCGCGTGAGGCTCTCGGGGGTCGTGCGAGATCTCCCGACGCTGATTCGAGTGATGGGCCTCGTCTGGATCGTGGACGCGAGCCTCGCGCCGATTGGGTTTCTGGCAGCCGTCGCAGCGCGGCACTACGACCTGGCGATCTTGCTCGTGCTGCCGCTGGTATTCCTGCTCTGGCTGCTGGGGCGCGATCGCACGCACCGCATCGAGCGGGCCTATCGGCGTCTGCAGCTCGTCGAGCACGAGCGCGGTCGTCTGCAATCCGCGGTCCAGCGGCTCGGCGACGCCTTCGCGGCCAAGCTCGACGTCAACCGGCTGTTGGAGATCTTGCTCCACGGCTCGCTGGAGGCGCTCGATGCCGCCGCCGGCCGCGTCAAGCTCGACGCCGAGGGATTGGCGCGGGATCTCACCGCCGGATCGGCTGAGCTTCTGCCCGTCCTCGACGGGCGCTCAGCGCAACTGGCGGTCCCTAGTCGTCCGATGCAGGTCGGTGACGCAGAAAGCTGGACTCTCAACCTCGGGATCAGAATCGGTGCCGCCGACGCCTTGGTCCAGTTCGTGCGGGCAGGCCGCGCCTTCGAGGACGAGGAGATCGCGATGATCGAGGAGCTGATCGCAAAGGCCGAGCTCTCGGCCGCGGGAATCCTCGCCGTTGACAGCATCCGCGAGCAGGCAGTCAATGATGCGCTGACCGGGCTGGGCAACCGGCGCAAGCTCCACGCCGATCTCGCCGCCGCACTGAAAGACCGTGCGGCAAGCGACCCGTCCGTGCTGCTGCTGTTCGACCTCGACGGGTTCAAGAGCTACAACGACACCTTCGGTCACCTCGCCGGCGACGCGCTGCTCGCGCGTCTGGGCGCCAGGCTCGCGTCGGCCGTCTGTGGCCACGGGGCCGCCTACCGCCTCGGCGGCGACGAGTTCTGCGCTCACCTCCAACTCGAAGGCGCCGACGCCCACGATCTCATCAGTCAAGCAGCAGCCGCGCTGACCGAGAGCGGAACCGAGTTCAGCATCCGTGCGTCACTGGGCGTCGTCCTGCTGCCCCACGAAGCCGACAGCCCCGACCACGCCCTCCAGCTTGCCGACGAGCGGATGTACGCCGACAAGCGCAGCCAGCCCAATGGTGCGCGCAACCAGGCGCGCGAGGTCCTGCTGCGCACCATGCACGCAAAGCAACCCGAGCTCGACCAGCACTCCACCAACGTCGCCCGGCTCGCCTCACGAGTCGCCCGCCAGCTCGGTCTCGGCGGCGAGACGCTCGATGAAATCGTTCGCGGCGCCGAGCTGCACGACGTCGGCAAAGTCGGCATCCCCGACGCCATCCTCAACAAGGCCGGCACGCTCAGCCCCGAGGATTGGACGTTCATGCAGCAGCACACAATCCTCGGCGAGCGCATCCTCCACGGCGCCCCCGCCCTCCGTCCGGTCGCTCGCCTGGTCCGCGCCAGCCACGAGCGCTGGGACGGCACCGGCTACCCCGACCGCCTGCACGGCGAAGACATCCCACTCGGCGCACGAATCATCAGCGTCTGCGACGCGTACGACATGATGACAAGCCGCCGCGCCTACCGCGACTCCCTCCCGCACGAAGCCGCCTGCCAAGAACTCCGGAACGCGGCCGGCAGCCAGTTCGATCCCGGCATCGTCCAAGCCTTCCTATCCGTCATCCAATCCGGCTCCGACGACCACCCGCACGACGCCGCGGACCACGCAGTCGCACACATCCAGACACTGCTCTCACATCGCGCGGGTTCGACCTAGTAGCTTCGGGGCAGAACGGGCGCATTGTCGTAAATGAAAGCTCGTGGTGGCACGGCCGCTTCTGCTCCGGAAATCGGCCGACCAGCCGATACCCCCCGTCGTTCGCGCTGCTCATCGCGGGCGAGTCGTTCGATCGCGAACGAGCGCGGCGAGCAAGCGCCCGAGCCATTGGACGAACGCAGTTCAAGGGTGCTGGCGCGAGCGTCTTCCAGCGCCCGAGCGAGTCCGCAGCGGCTGTCGTGATCGCACCAGGCTTGTCCGGTCCGGGCGGGGCCGCAGCGTTGCCGGTCACCGAGGCAGGTCTCGTGGTACTGGTCGCACAGCCGGCGGGCGAGTGATGGATCATCCCCTCACAGTTACACAACTGCCGGACTCATTATCGTGCCGTGTGAGACCAATATTGTGCGCTCGCGGAGCCAGCGTTCTGACCGCTTTCGAATGCTCACGAAACTCGGTGAGCGTAGCTTCGGACGTCTAGGCGGGCTGGGTCGGCGCGGTCGCTGGCGGCCCCATCCGCGGGCACCGTGCAAAAGCTGAGCCGGCTTGCCCTTGTAGCAGAGCACCCGCTGCGCACGCCCACGCCTGTCGCGGGCATCTCGTCGTCGACGACGAGCTCCGGCATCAGTCCCTCGTTGAGCGCCGCAAGGAGTTCTGGTATTCGGCTCGGGGGGTTTGCATGCATCTCCGTCTCGCACGAGTTTCCGAGCATCGCCGACGTACTCACTGCGCCGCTCGACGTCGCGGTCGAACCAGTGGTCCCAGGTCTCGTTGTCGTTGACGGTCTCCGCTTGTAGAACGGCCGTCGAGTAACAGCGCGGTCGTCAGGCCAGGGGGGCTCTGCAGCCGGATGGCCTGACCGCGTAGGCTAGGCTGACAGCCTGATGTGAGAGCCGCGACCCGAGCTTGGTGTGATGGCCGCTCCGCAGGAGCTGATCGACGCGTTGCACGCGCTCGGCGCGGTCCGGGCGCCGTCACGGGCAGAGCGGGCGAGGATCGAGCGGCCATCCGCGAGCTGCTCCGTCTGGAGTGTTCTCACCTTGGTGGAGATGCAACCGCGGCAAGATCGGCAAACCCTGACACGCCGGCCTCGCGAGAACCTGCCATCACTTCGACGCCACCTGCGATCCGCTCAGCCAGACTCGCAGTAGCGTCCGCGTGGCGGTGTGCGTTATCGAGCTCGGCGGCACTCATCGGTGCTCACGCGGCCGTGTCGGCCGGGTCGCTTGAGGATCGTGGTCGCTGTCAGCAGCCGGGGTCGGAGCTGACTCCGAGGCGTCCAGCGAGGTCGTAGACCGGGATGATCCGCTCGCGCAAGCTCGGCACGCCGCGGGCCGAGTCGTCGCTCGACACGACCGACCGTGGCTGCTTGTAGCGGATGATCTCGTGTGCCTGCCCCGATCGCCAGCGCGGACTGCTCGCCGCCGGAATTCAACACCCCGGATTCTGACGTGAGTGATCCTCGTCGCTGACAGGGCGCGGGGGCGCCCCGAGCTCTGAAGTCAGCCGGCGAGCGCGTCGCCGAGGGCTCGTTCCGCGTCGACGAGCGTGATCAGGCGATCCTCGACCTTGGCGAGCTGATCGCCCAGCGCGCCGTCGCAGACGGGGATCGGCTCGATCTGATCGGCGGGGACGAGCATCACCTCTTCGACGGTGTCGACGACCAGCCCGACCGCCCCGGCTGCGAGTTCGACGACGAGGATCCTGGTGGCGTTGTTGATCTCCAGGGTCTGGCCCATCGTGCTGGAGAGATCGACGACCGGCAGGACGTGGCCGCGGAGGACGATCATCCCCTGGATCAGGCCGTTCGCGGCGCCGGTCGCCTTCGGGGTGGTGTAGCGGATGATCTCGCGCACGGACGTGATCGCCAGCGCGTAGTGCTCGCCGTGCATCGAGAACACAACCAGCTGGCGCTCGAGTTCGGACGCGCTGATCGACGCGGTCGTGGGGGTTGTGGTGCTCATCGGTCTCGTCTCCGTTGGCTCACAGCGAGAACTTCGCGACCATGCTCTCGAGATCGTGGGCGGTGCTGGCGAGCTCCTCGCTTGAGCTCGCGATGTGCTGACTGGTCGCCGAGGACTGCTGCGCGGAGGCCGACACCTGTTGGGTCGCGGCGCTCGTGTCATCGGCGACGTGCGCGACGTTTTCGACGGCGTCGTTGATCCGCGCGATGCACGCGCCGACGCTCTCGACGCTGGCGCTGAGCCCGTCGAAGGACTCGCGGGTCTTGCCGGCGGCCTTGGACGCCGATTCGGCGAGCTTGCGGACTTCCTCGGCGACGACCGCGAACCCGCGGCCCTGCTCCCCCGCCCGCGCGGCCTCGATCGCGGCGTTCAACGCGAGCAGGTTGGTCTGATCGGCGATCGCGCCGATCTCCCCGGTCAACGTCACGCCCTCCTCGGCAACCGCGCGTGCGCGGGTGGAGAGCTCGACGGCCTCGGCGGTCACCTG
>JBEKRJ010000357.1:0-5494 GCA_049518835.1 Solirubrobacteraceae bacterium | reverse complement strand
AGGACATCCCGATCACGCACGTCACCAACGGCGTGCACTTGCCAAGCTGGATTGGCCCGCCGATCCGGCGCGTGCTTGACCGCCACCTCGGCGAGGCGCGGTGGCAGCGAGCGAGCGACGCTGCCACCTGGACAGCGCTGGACGGGGTGCCTGACGCCGAGCTGTGGGACGCCCGCTGCGAGCAGCGCGCGGAGCTGGTGCAGTTCGTCAAGCAGCGCAGCGGGATCGACCGGCTCGCCGAGGGCCAACCGCGACCGGGGATCGAGGCCGCCGCGCGAGCGTTTGATCGCGACGTGCTGACGATCGGGTTCGCGCGGCGCAACGCGACCTACAAGCGTCTCGGGTTGCTCGTACACGATCCCGGCCGCGCGCTCGCGCTGCTCGCCGGGCCGCGGCCGGTCCAGTTCGTGCCGGCTGGCAAGGCGCATCCAAGCGACGTCGAGGCCGAGCACGTCGTCCAGCATTTATTTGGCATCAAGGACGCGCCGCCCGTCGCCGAGCGCGTGGTGTACTTACACGACTACGACCTCGGGATGGCCGCGCGGCTCGTGCGTGGTTGCGATCTGTGGCCTGCCCACCTGCCGCGGCCGCCGTACGAGGCCAGCGGCACCAGCGGGATGAAGGCGGTCATCAACGGCGGCCTGAACCTCAGCGTGCTCGACGGCTGGTGGGCGGAGGCCTACGACGACGCCAACGGCTGGGCGCTCCCGGGCGAGGTCGACCACGACTCCCGGGCCCAGGACGCGCGTGACGCCGACGCGCTCTACCGTCTCTTGGAGCAGGAAGTCCTGCCCGCCTTCTATGACCGCGACACCGACGGGCTCCCACGCGCCTGGCTTCAACGAATCCGCGCCTCGATGCGGACACTCGCTCCCGCCTACAGCACCGCTCGAATGCTCGCCGACTACCTCGAGCGGATCTACCCGCCGACGACAATCCGCGCCTGACCGGCCAACCAGCGCCGCCCCGGCACGAACTCGACATACTGCGAGCCGAGCCGGTAGGCAACCGTGGCACAGCCAAGGGTCTCAATCTCGTGCCAGCGCGTCATTCAGGTACGTCGGGTTTAGTAGGACGCTGCGGCCGGCTGTCACGCCCCGAGCGGTTGTTGGCCGGACCCGGGCGGGCCGTAACTGATTCGAGGCCTGATATCAGAAGGCTGCGTCAGTCAGCCGGGTTTCACCCGCCTTGAGCGTCACGGACCGCGCCCCGCCGAACGCGATCGCGACCGGCGCGTCGGCGTAGACCGTAAGCGCGTCGGGGGTGGCGCGCAGGCGGACCGGGGTGTCGCGGTAGCGTACGCGTAGCTCGAGCGCCTCCCAGCCGGAAGGGAGCCGCGGCGCGACGCGGAGCGCGTCGCCAGCGGGCCAGATGCCCATCAGCCCGAATGCGACGGCTCGCCACGTGTTGCCGAGCGCGGCGGTGTGCAGCCCGGCGCGCGCGGGTGCGGCGTCCTGGGCGAGGTCCAGCGTCGCGCCGAGCCGCAGCCACGCGAGGGCCTCGTCGGCGCGGCCCGCGCGGGCGAGCGCCTCGGCGCTTGACCCGGGCGAGAGCGAGCTCTCATGCGTGGTCCGCGGCTCGTAGAACTCGAGGTTGGGCGCAAGCGACCCCGGCGCGACCTGATCGGGGACGTTGAGGTGCAGCATCAGTACGTCGGTCTGCTTGATCAGCTGGCCGCCGTGCGTCGCGTCGTAGCCGACGCTCGCGGGCGCCGACAGCGGGCGCGCGCCGAGGTCGGTGGCGAGCAGCGGCTCGAGGTCGAAGAACCCGGCGAACTGCTCATACAGGCGCGTGTTCGAGTCAAACCCGTCGATCAGCGCGTCTGCGATCTCGAGCCACCCGCGCGCCTCAGCGCGCAGGGCGCCGGCGGCGTAACGCTCGACGTGCGCGGCTGCCGCGCGCAGGTTCCACCGCGCCATCACGTTCGTGTACGCGTTGTCATCGACGTCCTCGTGATACTCGTCAGGCCCGATCACATGCCGGATGTGACCCGCCCCAGCCGCGTCGCGCTGCACCCGCGACGCCCAGTAGCGGGCCGTCTCGACCAGCAGCGCAAGCCCGCCGCCGCGCGCGAACTGCTGATCACCGGTCCACGCCAGGTAGTGCGCGGCCGCCCACGCGACGTCAGCGGTAACGTGTTCCTCCAACTCGCCCGTGAGCACGCGCACGACCTCGCCCGTGTGGTCCTGCATCGCCGTCGGGGTGACCTCGTCGCCGCGCACCGCCGACTCCCACGGGAACCGCGCGCCGCGGTGGCCGGTGCGCGCGGCGTTGGCGCGCGCGGCGTGCAACCGCCGCGCGCGATACCGCAGCATCGCCCGCGCCGCGAGAGGATGGGTGGCGGCAAAGAACGGCAGCACGAACACGTCGGCGTCCCAGAACACGTGCCCGCGGTAGGCGTGCCCGGTCGTCCCGCGCGCGCCCAGCCCCGCCTCGCCCTCCGATCCGACCAGCGCATTTAGGTGAAACAGTGCGAAGCGCACCGCGTGCTGCAGCTCATCGTCGCCCTCGATCGTGACCTCGCAACCCGCCCATCGCCGCGCCCACGCTTCGCGCTGCTCGGCCGCAAGCGCGGCGAACCCGGCCCGCTGCGCCTCCTGCAGCGGCGCGACCGCCTCGCCCGTACCCGGCACCCGGTAGGGATCGATCGCAAAGAACGCCAGCCGCTCGAGCCGCCGCCCCCCGCGCTCCTGGGCCGCCGCGACGACCGCGCCGCCCGGAACGCCCGCGACGCTGAGAATCTGCAATCCCTCCGGCGCCGGCTCCTCCCGCGCCTCGGCGGACGCCGCGACCGGCGCTGGCGCTCGCAGCGGCGGCCCGTCGCCAAGCAGAGCAGCGTCGCCGTCGGCCCGGAGCACATAGGTCCCCGGCCGCGCCAGGCAGCAGAAGCTCCTCACCACAGTAGACGCATCGCCGTCGGCGATCCGCTGCTGCAGGACACCGGTGCGCAGGTCGAGCTCTCGCGCGACGGTCATGCCGTCACGCCAGCGCACGCCGAGGCGACTCGGGTCCGGCAGCGCGAGCAGGTCGCTGTCCGGGCCGGAATGCCCGAACAGGCCGGGAGCCTTCGCGCCCGGAGAGCACGCGGGATGCTCGAGCGCCGGCGCGCCGGCGATGCTGATCCGCCCGTCGCCGTGCTCCAACCGCGCCTCGTCCGCGGCCTCCCGGCCCGGACGCGACTCAGGAACGGACACGGTCCACGACACAGCTCGTCGCAGCCTACCGCCTCTCTAGCCAACGATGCCGGGGGTTCAGGTTTTCCGCTCTGGCGAGAGGAACGCCAGCCAGTGGTCGCCAACAAGACCTATCCCTTGCGCGCGCCGGCGAGGCTGTTCAGCGTCCCAGTGCCGGTGCCCGCAAGCATCGGCGCGCGGCCGTCAGCGGGCGATCGGCGGTGATCGAAGGGTCGCCGGGAGCGACCGCGAGGCGCCACGCAGCGAATGGTCGGTGTGACTGCCTGAGAGGCGAGCCGGCGAACATGACAAGGGTGGCCTGACGATCGCGCAGACGGCACGACCGCGCCCGTTGGCGCACTGCCCACGCTGCCTCGGGCGCGCCAGCGTCAGGTCGAGATGTTCGCGTCACGCTGCAGGCAGAGCAGTTCTACGCCGACGGCGCGCCGTCCGCCGAGCGCGACGGCAGAGACGAACCGATGATCGATCGCGCGGATCGCGAGCGGTGACGGCGGCGAGCAGGCAGAATCGCGCGAGGGGCGACGTGGGTTGGTGCTCGGTGGCGGCGGGGCACGCACCGCGTACAGGGCTGGGGCCGTTGTTGGTGCTGCTGCCCGAGCTCAAGGATCAGGTGACGGTGATCGTCGCGAAGAGCGCGGGCGCGTTGATCTCCGCGCATCTGCCAGCCAATTGGACACTGGGCCGCCCTGGAGGTGCCGACCGCCGCGGAGCGCTTACACCACTGATGCTGTGGCCACGACCTACCTAATCCTAATGGTCCCCAGTGCCGATCAGGGGGAATGCCCCACCCTTGCAAGGGCCTCGGCCGCGACTCGCAGAACAGCGGAGACCGCACCTTGGAACTGATTGACGTTGATCGTGCTGGCGCGCCAACCACGTAAGCATCGCGTGACAGCGCCACCATTGTCCCCAGGCAGTCGTTCGCGACGCCGTCTGATCTGAGGCGGTCAACTTCGCCGTCCCGGTCTCGCCTCGCCAGCCGCCCTTCGGCTCGACGAATGCGTACACGGCTCCCGGAGCGCCGAACAAGGAGGGCGCGCCGGCGACGACCGTGTCGACCGAGATCCCCACGCCATTACTCCCCAAAGCGCCGTCGCCGCCGAGATTTGTCGTTCACGGCGCCGACTGACTCTGTCGCCGAAGCGGTCGGCTTCATCAGGGAACTCGAGTCGGTGGCGGTGGGCGACTTCGCTGGCGAGGGGGAAGAGCTCCAAACGCGAGCCGTCCGGCCAGTGTTGCCGAGTTCGGTGCTGCGCCTCCGCTAGGCCCGCCTGGGGGTCGGCTTACGCGGCTACGACGTCGTCGGCGTGTGGGTGCGCGAGGCGCTCGCGTCTGATCAGTTTGCTACGGATCGTCCGCGACCACCCGCGCATTCCGGTTGCGCTTGCGCCGGAGCGGCTGGCAAGCGCCACTGGACACGTCGCAGCGATGAGGTTGCCCACTGCGCAGAGTCTCTGCAGCACACAAACACAATCCGAGGAGGATCTCGTGAGCAGCACCAAGACCCGCGTGACCAAGGTCGCGACTGTGATCATCCCGACGGCCGACCAAGACCGCGCAGTGGAGTTCTACGTCGGCAAGCTCGGCCTCGAGAAGCGCGTCGACATTCCGTTCGGCAACGGCTACCGCTGGGTCGAGGTGGGCCCGGCCGGCGCGGAGACCACAGTCGCGATCGCCCCGCCGCCTGAGGGGGCGCCGACCGGCAACAGCGAGACCGGCGTCTCGCTATACACGGACGACATCGACGGCTATCACACAGAGCTGGAGGTGAGCGGCGTCGACGTCGACGGCGAGGTCAGCCGCATGGGTGGTCCGGTGCCGCCCATGTTCTGGCTGCGCGACCCGGAGGGAAACATCCTGCTGGTCGTCGGCAACGCCTGACCCGTGGCCGCCGACGTAGGCGCGGGGCGGGTTTGCCCGACCCCGGCCCGCTCGTCTGTTACGACGAGGCGCGGCTAAGCGCGACCGCTCACCTGAAGACGTCGCTCAAGCACTACCCGCTGCTGACGCGTCGCACGTCGAGGCGCGGCTGCACGGACGCGGCGCTGAAGAGCGAGGCAAGGCCCCATCCACCCCGCCGGTGCTGCGTCAAAGCCGCCTCGCCCGCAGCACAGCGCTGCGGATCACGACCACGCAAGCATCGCCACGCGCCACAGCTGCCCCACATCCCTCACCGCTGGAAGGATGCGTCAGGTCGTCGTTGACAAGCAGACGTCCGACGGGGGTCGCTCCCGGCTTCTCCTCCCCGTTTGGCGACGGATGTTCCTCGTGTGTGTGTCCATCGAGACCGAGGACCGGTC
>JBEKRJ010000356.1:0-5504 GCA_049518835.1 Solirubrobacteraceae bacterium | reverse complement strand
TGATGGTCGCGGTGTTCTTCACGTTCGCGCTCTCCGGGCCGCTACCACCCAAGGAAATGGGGGTGATCCTCGGCGTCGCCGTCCTGCTCGACGCGGCCCTGGTCAGGCTGCTGCTGTTGCCGGTGCTGCTGCGGCTGATGGGACGCTCGGCCTGGTATCTGCCGACCTGGGCCCGCCGGGTCCTACCCAACGTCACCTTCGGCCACTCATGATCAAAGCAGGCGCCGAGATCACAACAACCCACATCGAGCTGTGGCAGACCGAGTGGTGCCCGGCGTCTCACCGCGTCCGACAAAGGCTGACCGAGCTCGGTCTCTCACTCCTCGCGCGTCCGGTGCCCGGTGGCGCGCGAGGAGCGCACCGAGCTCGAGGCCGCCACCGGCGTGCAGAGCATCCCGGCGCTGATCGCCGGCGAGAGATCTTCGCCGGCGAGCAACCGATCCTGACGTATCTGGACACCCACTACGCGGAGCCGGCCGGCGCGGTCGAGCAGCGTGCCAAGGCGGCGAAGGCAAAGCACGAGGATTGGAGCAAGCATGTCCCAAGTTGACACCGGCTACACGTTGAGCGCCATGACCCCGCTCGGCTTCACCGACGCGGTGGCTCGCCCCGCAACGTCGTCGTCTACACGCAACACGCCAAACCCACATCGCCGCTGTGAACGCCGGGCAGATGCTCTCGATCATCGCCAACGACGCGCTCGCCGAGACCGCTGGCGAGGTGCGCCGGCGACTGGCCTCGGTCGTCGAACGAGCCGCATCGGCCTGATCGCAGCGCAGATCGACAGCCACGCCTGGGATCGCCGCTACGCCGATAGCGAGTTCGTCTGGACGGTAAACCCAACCGCTTCCTCGTCGCGCAAGCGGCGAGCCTGCCGCCGCCTGAGCTCTCGACCTCGCCTGCGGCGAGGGCCGCAACGCCGTCTGGCTCGCGGAACGCGGATGGGAGGTGACCGGAGTCGACTTCTCGCAGGTCGCGCTCGACAAGGCGCGACGGCTCGCGTGCCAGTGGGATGTGTCTGTTGAGTGGGTCGCTGCCGACCTGCTCGATTGTCGGCGGGAGCCCGGCATGTTCAATCTCGTGCTGATCTTCTACCTCCAGGTCCCGGCCGATCAACGGTGGCGGGTAGTGCGCGCCAGCGCCGCCGGCGTCGCTGCCGGCGGGACGCTTCTCGTCGTCGCGCACGACCGCGAGAACCGCGAGCACGGCCACGGCGGGCCGCAGAACCCACGCTGCTGTACACCGCGCAGGACATCCGCGGCGATCTCGGCGGCAGCGGTCTGCGAGTCGAACGAGCGCGTCCGCCGACCCGGTGCAGACCCCCGACCGGGAGCGGGTCGCGCTCGACGCGCTCCTGCGCGCGACCCGTGCCTGAGCACGCGGGATCTGATCGCTGAGCGACGCCTGGGGTACGTGCCAGACGGGTGACTCTCGCCTGTTCTGACGCTGGAAAACCTACTCCTCGTCCTACGCTTCTACGCTGAGACCGGAGCTTAATCGTGACGTCACAAGATCCATCCGGCCGAGTTCCCGCGATCGCTCCAGAGAAGGCCTGGGAGATGGCATCGCGGGGACAAGCACGATTGCTGGATCTGCGCACGAGAGCTGAGCGCCGCCGCTACGGCTGGCCACCCGGAGCGCCTCGCGTACCGCTGGTGCGACACATCATCTGGCCGCGCGGAACCGACACGATCTATCTCTGCCAGCACGCGAACCGGTCAAAGCTCACTGGCAGACGCGGGGCGGCCGAAGTTGCCGGTGGATGGGTCGCGTGGCGGAACGCCGGCCTCCCGGTGCAACGAACCAAGCCGACCTGATCCAGGCTAGGCTGCGAGACCCGCCTGGACCCGGCGCCATCGCCCCGCCGCGATTCGCGTCGGCTTCCTTTCACCGGCGTGCCGGCGGCTGTCAGAGCGCGATCGTAGTGCCGACCGTGCTCATCACGAACGCGTCTGGGAACCGCGTCGCGAGGTGATGGCAAGCCTTCCACCCGGTGCAGTGGGCGGGCACCAGCAGCGAGGGAGCCAACTCCGCGAGCGCGTCGACAGTCGGGGCGATGATCGGCTCGAACATCGGACCGCTGAGATGAAACCCACCGATCACCGCCGCAACCGCATCCTCTCCGGTCAGCCTGCGCGCGTACCGGACGGTGTTGACGATCCCCGCGTGACCGCAGCCGCTCAGCACCACCAGCCCGCGGTCGCCGAGACTCACCACCAATGCCTGATCATCGAGGATCAACGGGTCCGCCTGCCAGCTCCCAGCGCGCAGCGCCTGATGGCCCAGAAATCCCGTCTCGAACGCTGTCGTGCGGTCGACCTCCCCGGTGATCAGCACCGCGCCGTCGAGCAAGAACGACGGCTGGCGGCTCCTCGACGATCGCGAATCCCATCTCCTGCAACGCGGCGCGACTCGTGCAGGGAAACTCGGCCTCGAGCCCCGGAAAGCTAATCCGCCGGCGGCTCCAGAACTCCGGATGGATCATCACCGGCAGGCGGGTTCGGCCCAGCACCCGCACCAGCCCCTCCATCCCGGTCACGTGGTCCCAGTGACCGTGGCTGAGCGCGATCACCTCCACGTCAGCCGGATCGATCCCCAGCCGGCGCATGTTCTGCACCAACCCGTTCGCCGACACCCCGGTATCGAACAGCAGCGTGCGCTCGCCACCGGCCTTCTCGATCCGCACCAGCGCCGAGAAGCCAGGCTCGGCGATCAGCGCATCCGGCACGCCCGTGTCAGGACTCACCCGCGCCTGGGCTGTTGGCAAACCACCGAGCAACGCCTTCGGCCAGTTCATCCGCGCGACGGCGTCCTGGTCGACGAGCAGCGGGTCGGTCACGTTGTCCATCAGGATCGTGATCTTGACCCGATCCACCGGCTCCAGCTGGATATCGCTCATCGCTGCCCTCCCTTTCGCTCGCACCCAAGGATGAAGGATCCTGGGGTTCCGACCACAAGTCTGCGAAATCCAGCGCTAAGCGTTAGTCGCCGTTGACCCTTGACCGGCTGCTGGGACCGCGCGCAACCCAGCCTCAGCCCAGACCGAGCGGTGGTGGCGCTCCACGCGCCCACCGACTGCTATTCCGACAGCTCGATGCCGGCGCCGATGGCGACGGTGGGTGGTTGGTGTTTGAGCTTGGCGCTCCATTTTTCCTCGACGTGCCCGAACTTCCAGAAGGCGAGCGCGACGGCCCAGGTGATGACGAACATGCCGACGATCACGAACCCGGCCTTGTTGATGTCGAAGGCGGCCATCCAGTTCCAGAAGCCGCTGTTGAGGCCGTTGATTTCGGTCGGGAGCAGGCCGAGGACTTCGATCGTGCCGATGAAGAAGCAGATCGAGACCGATAGTCCGGTGATCGCGAGGTTGTAGTAGACCTTGCGCACGGGGTTGAAGAATGCCCACGAGTAGGCGAAGTTCATGAAGATGCCGTCGAGGGTATCCATGAGGCTCATCCCGGCGGTGAACAGGATCGGCAGGCAGAGGATCGCGTAGAACGGCAGGTGCTGGGTGGCCAGCAGCGCGGTGGTCGCGAGTAGCGCGACTTCGGTGGCGGTGTCGAATCCCATTCCGAACACGACACCGACGGGGTACATCTGCCATTCGCGGGTGATTGCCTTCATCCACTTGCCGAAGAAGCGGTACATCAGCCCCCGGTTCTCGAGTTGACGCTCGAGCTCGGCTTCGTCGTAGTTGCCTTTGCGCATCGAGCGGAACACGCGGAAGATGCCCGCGAGGATGACGATGTTGAGCACCGCGATCAGGTACAGGAACGTGGCGGAGACGATCGTGCCGAAGACCCCGCCGAACTGTTCGAGGTTGGAGTGGTTGTTGGAGACCGCGCCGTAGACGGCTTTCTCGGCGACGACGATCCCGACGCCGATCGCGATCACGATCGTGGAGTGCCCGAGCGAGAACCAGAACCCGATGCTCAGCGGTCGTTTGCCCTCGTTCATTAGCTTGCGGGTGGTGTTGTCGATCGCGGAGATGTGATCGGCGTCGAACGCGTGACGCAGCCCCAACGAGTACGCCAGGCCGGCGACCCCGATCCCGAGGCCCTTGTAGTGGGAGGGGACGACGAACAGGATGAAGACTGCGAACCCGAGGATGTGCAGGGCGGCAATCGCCGCGAACATCAACGCGGCTCGAAGCCGTTCGCGCGGGGTGAAGTCCTTCGCGACCTGGACGATGTAGGAGAGAATCCCGAATCGCCCATGGACACTGCCGGGCAGCGTGCTGTGGGTGCTGCTCATTGACATCAATTGCTCTCCTTCCAACGGGTGCGGTTCGAGGGTTGTCGGCCTCGAGCGACGCCAGCCTACATCCATACTCTGGCAACTGCAAGTTGGTTGCGATTACGGTGGATGCCGGGGTTCGTCTCGTCGCGCTCGGCTTCGTACAGTCCTGTACGTCGACTGACGCGTTGCGGATCATTGCTGCCGTCTGGGGAATGCTCCAGCGCGACCGCCAGGCGATCCGGGCGCGTGAGGCTGTGGGATCAACCCGGGCGGGGTGGGTGTGCGTCACACTACAGAGGCGATGACCGCCGCTCCCGACACCCCGCGGTTGACGTTCACCGATCTGGCACAGGCGGTCGACGCTTTGCGCGAGCGGGGTCTGCGGCTCACGACCCCCCGTCGGCTCGTGCTCGAGGCGCTGTTTGCCGCAGACGGGCCGGTGTCGGCCGAGCGGATCGCGATCGCGTTGCAGCTTGACCCCACATCGGTCTACCGCAATCTAGAGACGCTTGAGGAGCACGGGCTCGCGCGGCACGTTCACCTCGGACACGGGCCCGGTCTATATGCGCTGATCGGCCGCGGCGAGCGAGAGTTCCTCTCCTGCGAGCGCTGCGGCGCGGTCCGGAACCTGACGCCGGAGCAGCTGGACCCAGTGCGAGAGCAGATCAAGCAGCTGTTCGGGTACGAGGCCCGCTTCACCCACTTCGCGATCGTGGGCCTCTGCCCCGGCTGCGCGCGGGATCGCCGCTCCGCACGCCGACGAGCACCGGCTCCAGCCGGCGATCAACTGCGCTCCGATGACCCGCACGCCAACAGTCACGAGCAGAGCCACGCTCACCAGATCCACTCCCACCAGCACGACGCCAAAGGACGGCACGGACACCGACGCGGGGCGATGAACGCAAACCCTTCCACTGAGCGCTAGAACAGCCACCGAGCGCATTGGTGCCCGGGCGTGCCGTCCGGCTTTCGAGCCGGCGTGAGCGAGCCGCTGGACGGGCGAGCCGTCGGCCTCGCGGCTGATCTGCATCGCGGGTCGATAGGTCGATCGCAGCGGGCCGCGGCCGCTAGGACGGTTGCGCGCGTGGTCGCGATATTGGATCGCCGCCAGCGCCGGACACCCCACCGCCTCGCCCGCGAAGGGGTCGATCAACGGCAGCAGCCGTCGTCGCAGCCGGTGTTGTTTTCGCAGATGATGGGTGCGTGGCGCAGCAGCCTTGCCAGTGCACTGACGGGGCGCGTTGGTGTTCATGCTCCCGACAGTG
>JBEKRJ010000355.1:0-5532 GCA_049518835.1 Solirubrobacteraceae bacterium | reverse complement strand
GCAGCACGTTGGTGACAGCCACGATCTGATCCGTGTGCACGGCGCGCGCGTGAACAACCTCAAGGACGTCAGCGTCGAGATTCCGAAGCGCAGGCTGACGGTGTTCACCGGTGTCTCCGGCTCGGGCAAGAGCTCGCTGGTGTTCGGCACGATCGCCGCGGAGTCGCAGCGGCTGATCAATGAGACGTACAGCGCCTTCGTGCAGGGCTTCATGCCGACCCTGGCGCGGCCCGAGGTGGACGTGCTTGACGGGCTGACGACCGCGATCCTCGTCGACCAGCAGCGGATGGGGACCGACCCGCGTTCCACGGTCGGCACCGTCACCGACGCCAGCGCGATGCTGCGCATCTTGTTCAGCCGGCTCGGGCAGCCGCACATCGGCTCGCCCAAGGCGTTCTCCTTCAACATCGCCTCGATCAGCGGGGCGGGTGCGGTCAAGTTCGAGCGCGCCGGGAAAACCGTGAAGGAGCGGCGCAGCTTCAGCATCATCGGCGGCATGTGCCCGCGCTGCGAGGGCCGGGGCACGGTCACCGACATCGACCTGTCCGAGCTGTACGACGACAGCAAGTCGCTCAACGAGGGCGCGATCACCGTCCCCGGTTACACCGGGGGAGGCTGGAACTCCCGGCTCTACATCGAGTCCGGCTTCTACGACCCGGACCAGCCGATCCGCAAGTACACCAAGAAGGAGCTGCACGACTTCCTGCACCACGAGCCGATCAGGATAAAGGTCGCGGGGATCAACATGACCTACGAGGGCCTGATTCCGCGGATCCGGCGGTCGATGCTCGCCAAGGACACGGAGTCGATGCAGCCGCACGTCCGCGAGTTCGTGGACCGGGCGGTCACCTTCTCCGCCTGCCCCGAGTGCGGCGGCACGCGGCTGAGCGAGGAAGCGCGATCGTCCAAGATCAAGAAGATCAGCATCGCCGATGCGTGCGCGACGCAGATCAGCGACTTGGCCGGGTGGGTGCAGGGCCTCGACGAGCCGTCGGTGGCGCCACTGCTCGCCGCATTGCAAAAGACCCTGGACTCGTTCGCGGAGATCGGGCTGGGCTACCTCTCGCTTGACCGGCCATCGAGCACGCTGTCGGGCGGCGAGGCGCAGCGCGTCAAGATGATCGGCCACCTCAGCTCCTCGCTCACCGACGTCACGTATGTCTTCGACGAGCCGACGATCGGTCTGCACCCCCACGACGTCCAGCGGATGAACGACCTGCTGCTGCAGCTGCGCGACAAGGGCAACACGGTGCTCGTCGTGGAGCACGAGCCGGAGACGATCGCGATCGCCGACCACGTCGTCGACCTTGGCCCGGGCGCGGGTACGGCCGGCGGCACGATCTGCTTCGAGGGCACCGTCGAGGGCCTGCGAGCCAGCGCCACGATTACCGGCAGCCATCTCGACGACCGTACCTCGCTGAAGCCGTCGCCGCGGACGCCGGCGGGGACGCTTCAGGTACGCGGCGCCAGCACCCACAACCTGCGCGACGTCGACGTCGACATCCCCCTCGGCGTGCTGGTCGTCGTGACCGGGGTGGCGGGCTCGGGCAAGAGCTCGCTGATCCAGGGCTCGGTGTCCGGGCGAGACGGAGTGGTGTCGGTCGACCAGGCCCCGATCCGTGGCTCGCGGCGGAGCAACCCGGCGACGTACACCGGACTGCTCGACCCGATCCGCAAGGCGTTCGCGAAGGCCAATGGCGTCAAGCCCGCGCTGTTCAGCGCCAACTCCGAGGGCGCGTGCCCGACCTGCAACGGCGCCGGCGTGATCTACACCGATCTCGCGATGATGGCCGGTATCGCGACCACCTGCGAGGAATGCCAGGGAAAGCGGTTCGACGCATCGGTGCTGGAATACCACCTCGGCGGCCGCGACATCAGCGAGGTGCTCGCAATGTCGGTGACCGAGGCCGACGAGTTCTTCGCTGCCGGCGAGGCGCGCACGCCGGCCGCGCACGCCATCCTCGATCGGCTCGCGGACGTCGGGCTCGGCTACGTCAGCCTCGGTCAGCCGCTCACGACGCTTTCCGGCGGCGAGCGGCAGCGGCTCAAGCTCGCCAGCCACATGGTGGAGAAGCGGTCCCGCCCACCCGGCGTCTACGTCCTCGACGAGCCGACCACCGGGCTGCACCTCGCCGACGTCGACCAGTTGCTCGGGCTGCTCGACCGGCTCGTCGACTCCGGCAAGTCGGTCCTCGTCGTCGAGCACCACCAAGCGGTCATGGCGCACGCCGACTGGATCATCGACCTCGGCCCCGGCGCCGGCCACGACGGCGGCCGGATCGTGTTCGAGGGCACACCCGCCGACCTCGTCGCCGCCCGCTCCACGCTCACCGGCGAGCACCTCGCGGCCTACGTCGGCACCTGACCGAGGCGCTCGCGCACGTCGTGACTCGTGTCCGGTTCGGTGCTAGTCGGCTCACATCCGCGTCAGCCACTCGAGCGGGAACGGCGGTTGCGCCAGCGGCCGGACGGCGAGACACATCAGCATCAACGGGTTGTCGTCGCCGGCGATGCGGTTGACGTGCACGGTCGAGCATGCGGTGCAGCGGTGCACAATTGACCACTCACCGTCGTCGCGGACCGATACGCCGATCGGCTCCATCGATCCGTCGCAACCCGCCGCCCTGTCGCCGGGCACGTCGTCATCGACGTGCCGGCTCCAGAGGCAGTTCGGGCAATGGTTGCGGTACTGGGTGCCGGGCGCCGCAATCGGGACGTCGAGGCGACAGCGGCCGCAGCGGAAGCTGTCAGGGACTCGCTGCCGGGCACGGTTGCGGCAATCGGTTCTGCGCTCGTGGCGCGACAAGCAAAACCTCCGGTGAACGTCGAGAAGCAGGGACAGGCGGGGCCATGGATGGGCCCCGCGAGCGCCGAGGGATCAGCCCTGGCGGTGGGGTGAGGCGGGGTGTCCCGTGGCAGCAATCATCAATCGCTCACCTGCCCTGCGGATCTCGGAGGTCGGATCACGTCGGACGCAGGCAGAATACCCCTCGGCGACGGCCAGCACAAGTGGCGGGGCAAGGCGGCGGGAGCCTATCCCGGCGTGGAGGCGGTGATCCGGTAGCCGATTCCGGGAGTGCTGTGAATCGGCGGGGGGTCGCCGAGTTTGCGTTTGAGCCGGGCGATCGTGACGTAGACGGTGCGGGTGAACGGGTCGGCGTTCTCGTCCCAGACCTGCTCGAGCAGTTGCTCTGCGCCGAGTGCGCCGGGGCTGGCCCGTAGTAGCGCCTGCAGCACCCCGCACTCCTTGGCGCTGAGCTCGAGTTGCCGTCCGGCGCGGCCCGCGGTGCGTTTGATCGGGTCAAGCTCGATGTCACCGGCGCGGAGCAGCCGGACGCTCGCAGCCGGTCGCCGGCGCGCGAGCGCGCGGATGCGTAACACGAGCTCAGGAAAGTGAAACGGCTTGGGCAGGTAGTCGTCGGCGCCGATTGACAGCCCGGCGACACGCTCGCCCGGAGAGTCAGCGGCCGTCAGCATCAGGACCATCGCCGGATTATTCGAGTCGCCGACCATGCGGCAGATCGTGTCACCGTGAACCCCGGGGAGGTCGCGGTCGAGCACGATCACGTCGTCGGGGTACACGTTGATCCTGGCGGCGGCGTCGAGCCCGTCGTATACGACATCGACCGCGAGCCCTTGGTCGCGGAGCCCTTCGGCGATGTCATCCGCCAGCCCGCGTTCGTCTTCGACGATGAGGACCCTCATCCTGGACGGCCTGCATGGACGGTGTCGCGGCTCCGGGGGAGTTCGATCGCGACCCGCAGCCCTCCCTGTGGACGGGCGTGAAGCGCGAGCGTTCCTGAGTGCGCGATCGCGATCGTTTGCACGATCGAGAGTCCGAGCCCGACGCCGTCTTGGGAGCCGGTGCGCTCGGCGTCGAGGCGCCTGAACGGCCGCGCGAGCTGTCCTAGCTCGTCCTGATGGAGGTGCGCGCAGGGCCGTCCGCATCCGACGCGCGACGAGCGGATCGTCCCGCTCGTCCTCGACGTGACCGACGACGAATCGGTCGCCGCCGCGTCAAACGACGCACCCGATGTGTCGATCGTCGTCAACAACGCAGGGCTGTCCCTGCGGACGAGCGTCCTGGACCCGCCGTTCGAGGACGTCCGCAGCGAGCTCGAGACGAACCTTTTCGGGACGATCCGCGTCGCGCAGGCATTTGCGCCCGTGTTGGCGCGCCGCGACTCGAGCGCGCTGATCAACGTCCTGTCGGTGCTGTCCTGGTACGCGACAGGCTCGGGCTACGAGGTCACCAAGGCCGCCGCCTGGTCGGCCACCAACTCGATGCGGACGCGACTGCTCGAGCAGGGGGCGACCGTCACCGCGGTACACGTCGGCTACGTGGACACCGACATGGTCGCCGACCTCGACGTCCCCAAAAACCGATCCGCGAGATGTCGTGCTCCAGGTCGCCGACGCAATCCTCGCCGGCGACTTCGACGCCCTCGCTGACGACCCCACCCGCTCGGTGAAGTCGTAGCTGGCCGAGGACATCACCTCCATGTACCCCGCGCTTGCCCAAACGGTGGCGGCGTCGGCCGCTTGACCGCCACCAGCACGAAATCCAAGTAATCCAACCGAGGGTCTTCCTCGCCGCCAATCAGGAGATAACCATGACTACCACCGAAGCACACACCACAAGTAGCGACACGAGCGTCGGGAAGGTCGACATGAAGCTCGAGATTCAGATCATCCCGGTGTCCGATGTCGACCGATCCGAGGAGGAGGAGTTCTACGAGCGCTTGGGGTTCAGGCGCGACGACGACGCAGCCCCGCTGGACGGCCTTCGGATCGTCCAGTTCACACCCCCGGCTCCGGGACCTCCATCACGTTCGGCCTCGGACTCACCACAGCCGCGCCTGGCTCGGCCGAAGGCGGGCTGATCGTCTCCGACATCGAAGCGGCCCAGGACGAGCTCGTCGCCCGCGGCATCGGGGTCAGCGACATCTGGCACGGCCCGCCGTTCCCGGTCGAGGCACGCCAGCCCGGCCCGGATCCCGAGCGCACCAGCTACGGGTCCTGCTTCTACTTCAACGATCCCGACGACAACACAACACGTGGCTGGTCCAGGAGGCCACGACCAGGCTCCCCGGTCGGATCAACGACGCCGAGACGGGCACGGCGGACCTGCAGGGCGCGCTTCGGCGTGCGGGGCCGCCCACCGCGAGCACGACAAGCACACCGATAGGTCACACCCCGTGCATCGGTCAAGCCAAAACGGAGACTGGCCCGCTTGGTACGCCGCCTACATGGTCGCCGAGCAGGCGGGGACGGACCTGCCCGAATGACGAAATTCCTCGATTGCCCCCGGTCGCCGCAGTAGCACGGCCGGGGCAACGCGGCCCGAGGGACCCGGTGAGCTGGGGCGCGTAGGCTCCGATCGGGCTTCTGCCACAGGCCTAACCACGCATACAAGGAGCGCAGAACCGTGACCGAGCACACGCCATACATCGACTTCGAGAACCTGCCCGCGCCGAGCCAGGGCTTCCTCGTCACCCACTTCATCACCGTACGAAGCGTTGCCCGATCCCG